>NZ_JBHWLC010000111.1:0-21235 GCF_042730635.1 Streptomyces sp. NPDC059917 | reverse complement strand
CACTGCTCCGTTCCGGGTACCTGCCCCCGCGAACGCCGCAGGGCGGGCACCCTCTCGGGTGACCGCCCTGCGGTCTACTGCCTAGCGCCTACTGCGCGCCGGAGCGACTCAGCCGTTGTACGGGCCGTAGTCGTAGTCCTCCAGCGGGACGGCCTGGCCGGAGCCGGTGCCGAAGGGCGAGTAGTCGATGTCGTCGTAACCGACGGCCGAGTACATCGCGGCCTTGGCTTCCTCGGTGGGCTCGACCCGGATGTTGCGGTAGCGGGACAGACCCGTACCGGCCGGGATGAGCTTACCGATGATGACGTTCTCCTTGAGGCCGATGAGGCTGTCGGACTTGGCGTTGATCGCCGCATCCGTCAGGACTCGGGTCGTCTCCTGGAAGGAGGCGGCCGACAGCCAGGATTCCGTCGCCAGCGAGGCCTTGGTGATACCCATCAGCTGCGGACGGCCGGAGGCGGGGTGACCGCCCTCGGTGACCACACGACGGTTCTCGGTCTCGAACTTCGACCGCTCGACGAGCTCGCCCGGAAGCAGCTCCGCGTCGCCGGACTCGATGATCGTCACGCGGCGCAGCATCTGCCGGATGATGATCTCGATGTGCTTGTCGTGGATCGACACGCCCTGCGAGTTGTAGACCTTCTGGACTTCGCCGACCAGGTGGACCTGGACCGCGCGCTGACCGAGGATGCGCAGCACGTCGTGCGGGTTGGTGGCACCCGCGGTGAGCTTCTGGCCCACCTCGACGTGGTCACCCTCGTGCACGAGGACCTTGGCGCGCTTGGAGATCGGGAACGCCGTCTCCTCGGCACCGTCGTCCGGCGTGATGACGATCTTCTTCGTCTTCTCGGTCTCCTCGATCCGCACGCGACCGGCGGCCTCGGAGATCGGGGCGACACCCTTCGGGGTACGGGCTTCGAAGAGCTCGACGACACGCGGCAGACCCTGCGTGATGTCGTCACCGGCCACACCACCGGTGTGGAAGGTACGCATCGTCAGCTGGGTACCGGGCTCACCGATGGACTGGGCGGCGATGATGCCGACCGCCTCACCGATGTCGACCAGCTTGCCGGTGGCGAGCGAGCGTCCGTAGCAGAAGGCACAGGTGCCGACCGCGGACTCACAGGTCAGGACCGAGCGGGTCTTGACCTCCTCGACGCCGTTGGCGACCAGGGCGTCGATGAGGACGTCACCGAGGTCGACGTTGGCCGGCGCGATGACCTTGCCGTCGATGACGACGTCCTCGGCCAGCATGCGGGCGTAGATCGAGGTCTCGACGTCGTCGGCCTTGCGCAGCACGCCGTCCTCGCCGCGAACGGCGATCTTCAGCTTCAGGCCGCGCTCGGTACCGCAGTCCTCCTCGCGGATGATGACGTCCTGCGAGACGTCCACCAGACGACGGGTGAGGTAACCCGAGTCGGCGGTACGCAGGGCGGTGTCCGCCAGACCCTTACGGGCACCGTGCGTGGAGATGAAGTACTCCAGAACGGTGAGGCCCTCACGGAACGAGGCCTTGATGGGACGCGGGATGGTCTCGTTCTTCGCGTTCGACACCAGACCACGCATACCGGCGATCTGTCGCATCTGCATCATGTTTCCTCGGGCACCCGAGTCAACCATCATGAAGATGGGGTTCGTCTTGGGGAAGTTCGCGTTCATCGCCTCGGCAACCTCGTTGGTCGCCTTGGTCCAGATCGCGATGAGCTCCTGCGTGCGCTCGTCCTTGGTGATCAGGCCGCGCTCGTACTGCTTCTGGACCTTCTCGTCCTGCTCCTCGTAGCCCTTGACGATGGCCTTCTTGGCCTCGGGCACGACGACGTCGGAGATGGCCACGGTGACGCCCGAACGGGTCGCCCAGTGGAAGCCCGCCGCCTTCAGGTTGTCGAGCGTCGCCGCCACGATGACCTTGGGGTAGCGCTCGGCCAGGTCGTTGACGATCTCGGAGAGCTGCTTCTTGCCCACCGAGTAGTCGACGAACGGGTAGTCCTCGGGCAGCAGCTCGTTGAAGAGCGCGCGGCCCAGCGAGGTGCGCAGACGGAAGCTGTCGCCCGGCTGGAACTCCTGCTCGCCCTCTTCGGCCACCGGGGCCACCCAGCCGCGCGGCGGGATGGTGCCCACCGGGAAGCGGATGTCCACGGAGGACTGGAGAGCCAGCTCGCCGCCGTCGAACGCCATGGTCGCCTCGGCCGTGGAGCCGAACGCGCGGCCCTCGCCCTTGGTGTCACGGAGCTCACCGTCGGTGGTCAGGAAGAACAGACCGAGGACCATGTCCTGGGTCGGCATCGTGACCGGACGGCCGTCGGCGGGCTTCAGGATGTTGTTCGAGGACAGCATCAGGATGCGGGCCTCGGCCTGCGCCTCCGCGGAGAGCGGGAGGTGCACGGCCATCTGGTCACCGTCGAAGTCCGCGTTGAACGCGGTGCAGACGAGCGGGTGGATCTGGATGGCCTTGCCTTCGACCAGCTGGGGCTCGAAGGCCTGGATGCCGAGGCGGTGCAGCGTGGGCGCACGGTTCAGGAGGACCGGGTGCTCGGCGATGACCTCTTCGAGCACGTCGTAGACGACCGTGCGGCCGCGCTCGACCATGCGCTTCGCCGACTTGATGTTCTGCGCGTGGTTCAGGTCCACCAGGCGCTTCATCACGAACGGCTTGAAGAGCTCCAGCGCCATGGCCTTCGGCAGACCGCACTGGTGCAGCTTCAGCTGCGGGCCGACGACGATCACGGAACGCGCGGAGTAGTCCACGCGCTTGCCGAGGAGGTTCTGACGGAATCGACCCTGCTTGCCCTTGAGCATGTCGCTCAGGGACTTCAGCGGGCGGTTACCGGGACCGGTCACCGGACGACCACGACGACCGTTGTCGAAGAGGGCGTCGACGGCCTCCTGGAGCATGCGCTTCTCGTTGTTCACGATGATCTCGGGGGCACCGAGGTCGAGAAGGCGCTTCAGGCGGTTGTTGCGGTTGATCACGCGGCGGTACAGGTCGTTCAGGTCGGAGGTCGCGAAGCGGCCACCGTCCAGCTGCACCATCGGACGCAGGTCCGGCGGGATCACCGGCACGCAGTCCAGCACCATGCCCTTGGGGCTGTTGCTGGTCTGCAGGAACGCGGAGACGACCTTGAGGCGCTTGAGCGCACGGGTCTTCTTCTGGCCCTTGCCGGAACGGATGATCTCGCGGAGGCGCTCGGCCTCTTCCTCGAGGTCGAAGGACTCCAGGCGCTTCTGCAGCGCCGCGGCACCCATCGAACCGTCGAAGTACGTGCCGAAGCGGTCGCGCAGCTCGCGGTAGAGCAGCTCGTCGCCCTCGAGGTCCTGGACCTTGAGGTTCTTGAAGCGCGACCAGACCTCGTCCAGACGGTCGATCTCGCGCTGCGCACGGTCGCGCAGCTGCTTCATCTCGCGCTCGGCACCTTCGCGCACCTTGCGGCGCACGTCGGCCTTGGCGCCCTCGGCCTCGAGCTCGGCCAGGTCGGTCTCGAGCTTCTTGGCGCGGCCTTCGAGGTCCGCGTCGCGGCGGTTCTCGATCTGCTGGCGCTCGACGGAGACGTGGGCCTCCAGCGACGGGAGGTCGCGGGTGCGGCGCTCGTCGTCCACGAACGTGATCATGTACGCGGCGAAGTAGATGACCTTCTCGAGGTCCTTCGGCGCGAGGTCCAGCAGGTAGCCAAGACGCGACGGAACGCCCTTGAAGTACCAGATGTGGGTGACGGGAGCGGCGAGCTCGATGTGGCCCATCCGCTCGCGACGCACCTTGGCGCGCGTGACTTCGACGCCACAACGCTCACAGATGATGCCCTTGAAGCGGACACGCTTGTACTTGCCGCAGTAGCACTCCCAGTCCCGGGTCGGACCGAAGATCTTCTCGCAGAAGAGTCCGTCCTTCTCGGGCTTGAGGGTGCGGTAGTTGATGGTCTCCGGCTTCTTGACCTCGCCGTGGGACCAGGTTCGGATGTCGTCCGCGGTGGCAAGGCCGATCCGCAGCTCGTCGAAGAAGTTGACGTCGAGCACTGTGCGTCAATCCCTCTTTCGGGGTCGAGTCTCAATCATGGTCTGAACGGTCCCGGGGATGACGGGGGGCTCTTGAGCGAGCCCCCCGTCAGGCCCGTCAGACCTCTTCGACGCTGCTCGGCTCGCGCCGGGACAGGTCGATACCGAGCTCCTCCGCCGCGCGGAAGACGTCCTCGTCGGTGTCGCGCATCTCGATGGACATGCCGTCCGAGGACAGCACCTCCACGTTGAGGCAGAGCGACTGCATTTCCTTGATGAGCACCTTGAAGGACTCGGGAATGCCCGGCTCGGGGATGTTCTCGCCCTTGACGATGGCCTCGTAGACCTTCACGCGGCCGGTCACGTCATCGGACTTGATGGTCAGCAGCTCCTGGAGGGCGTAAGCGGCGCCATAAGCCTCGAGCGCCCACACCTCCATCTCACCGAAGCGCTGGCCACCGAACTGCGCCTTACCACCCAGCGGCTGCTGCGTGATCATCGAGTACGGCCCGGTCGAACGGGCGTGGAGCTTGTCGTCGACCAGGTGGTGGAGCTTGAGGATGTACATGTAGCCGATCGAGACCGGCTCCGGGAACGGCTCGCCGGAGCGGCCGTCGAACAGGTGCGCCTTGCCGGTCGGCAGGACCAGGCGGTCCCCGTCGCGGTTCGGGATGGTGTGCTCGAAGAGGCCCGCGAGCTCGTCCTCGCGCGCACCGTCGAACACCGGGGTGGCGACGTTGGTGCCGGGCTCGACGCGGTCGGCGCCGATCGCCTTGAGGCGCTCGGCCCACTCCTCACCGAGGCCGGAGACGTCCCAACCGCGGCTGGCGAGCCAGCCGAGGTGGATCTCCAGGACCTGTCCCGGGTTCATTCGGGACGGGACACCCAGCGGGTTCAGGATGATGTCGACCGGCGTGCCGTCCTCAAGGAAGGGCATGTCCTCGATCGGAAGGATCTTGGAGATGACACCCTTGTTGCCGTGGCGGCCGGCGAGCTTGTCACCGTCGGTGATCTTGCGCTTCTGGGCCACGTAGACGCGGACCAGCTGGTTGACGCCCGGGGGAAGCTCGTCGCCCTCTTCGCGGTCGAAGACGCGGACGCCGATGACCTTGCCGATCTCACCGTGGGGGACCTTGAGCGAGGTGTCGCGCACCTCGCGGGCCTTCTCACCGAAGATCGCGCGGAGCAGACGCTCTTCCGGGGTCAGCTCGGTCTCGCCCTTGGGCGTGACCTTGCCGACCAGGATGTCGCCCGCGACGACGTCCGCACCGATGCGGATGATGCCGCGCTCGTCGAGGTCCGCGAGGACCTCCTCGGAGACGTTCGGGATGTCCCGGGTGATCTCCTCGGGGCCCAGCTTGGTGTCACGGGCGTCGACCTCGTGCTCCTCGATGTGGATCGAGGAGAGGACGTCGTCCTGCACGAGGCGCTGCGACAGGATGATCGCGTCCTCGTAGTTGTGACCTTCCCAGGGCATGAACGCGACGAGCAGGTTCTTGCCGAGGGCCATTTCGCCCTCTTCGGTCGCAGGACCGTCGGCGAGGACCTGGGCCTCGATGATGCGGTCACCCTCGTTGACGATGACCTTCTGGTTGACCGAGGTGCCCTGGTTCGAGCGGGAGAACTTCGCGACGCGGTACGTGGTGTACGTGCCGTCGTCGTTCGCGACGGTGACGTAGTCGGCCGAGACCTCCTGGACGACACCGTCCTTCTCCGCGCGGATCGAGTCACCGGCGTCGACCGCACAGCGGTACTCCATGCCGGTGCCGACGAGCGGCGCCTCCGCCTTGATGAGCGGAACGGCCTGGCGCATCATGTTCGCGCCCATGAGGGCGCGGTTGGCGTCGTCGTGCTCGAGGAAGGGGATCATCGCGGTCGCGACGGACACCATCTGGCGCGGGGAGACGTCCATGTAGTCGACGTCGTCGCCGGCGATGTAGTCGATCTCGCCACCACGACGGCGGACCAGCACGCGGTTCTCGGTGAAGCGCATCTCGTCGTTCAGGCCGGCGTTGGCCTGGGCGATGACGAAGCGGTCTTCCTCGTCGGCCGTCAGGTAGTCGACGTCGTCCGTGACGACACCCTCGATGACCTTGCGGTACGGGGTCTCGACGAAACCGAACGCGTTGACGCGACCGTAGGACGCGAGCGAACCGATCAGACCGATGTTCGGGCCTTCGGGGGTTTCGATCGGGCACATGCGGCCGTAGTGCGACGGGTGAACGTCTCGGACCTCGAAGCCGGCCCGCTCACGGGACAGACCACCCGGGCCAAGCGCCGACAGGCGGCGCTTGTGGGTGAGACCCGACAGCGGGTTGTTCTGGTCCATGAACTGCGACAGCTGGCTGGTGCCGAAGAACTCCTTGATGGAGGCGACGACCGGCCGGATGTTGATCAGCGTCTGCGGCGTGATCGCCTCGACGTCCTGGGTCGTCATGCGCTCGCGCACGACGCGCTCCATACGAGCCAGACCCGTGCGGACCTGGTTCTGGATGAGCTCGCCGACGTTGCGCAGACGACGGTTGCCGAAGTGGTCGATGTCGTCGGTCTCGACGACGATCGGCCGGCCCGACTCGCCCACCGTCTCGGTCTCGCCCGCGTGCAGCTTGACCAGGTAACGGATGGTGGCGATGACGTCGTCCGTCGTCAGCACACCGGCGTCGAGGGGCTCGTCCGCGCCGAGCTTCTTGTTGACCTTGTAGCGACCGACCTTGGCGAGGTCGTAGCGCTTCGGGTTGAAGTAGAGGTTCTCGAGCAGCGTCTGCGCGGCCTCACGGGTCGGCGGTTCGCCCGGACGCAGCTTGCGGTAGATGTCGAGCAGCGCGTCGTCCTGACCCTGGGTGTGGTCCTTCTCCAGGGTGGCGCGCATGGACTCGTACTCGCCGAACTCTTCCAGGATCTGCTCGGTGGTCCAACCGAGAGCCTTCAGGAGAACGGTGACGGACTGCTTGCGCTTGCGGTCGATGCGGACACCGACCATGTCGCGCTTGTCGACCTCCATCTCCAGCCAGGCACCCCGGGACGGGATGATCTTGGCGGAGAAGATGTCCTTGTCGGACGTCTTGTCGATGGAGGAGTCGAAGTAGACACCGGGCGAACGGACCAGCTGCGACACGACGACACGCTCGGTGCCGTTGATGACGAAGGTGCCCTTGTTCGTCATGAGCGGGAAATCGCCCATGAAGACCGTCTGGGACTTGATCTCGCCGGTCTCGTTGTTGGTGAACTCGGCCGTGACGAACAGCGGCGCCGCGAAGGTGAAGTCACGGTCCTTGCACTCGTCGACAGAGTTCTTCGCGGGCTCGAAGCGGTGGTCGCGGAAGGTCAGCGACATCGACCCGGAGAAGTCCTCGATCGGCGAGATCTCCTCGAAGATCTCTTCCAGACCGGACTTGGTGGGGACGTCCTGTCCGCTCTCCAGAGCCGACTCGACGCGAGACTTCCAGGCGGCGTTACCGAGCAGCCAGTCAAAGCTCTCGGTCTGCAGCGCCAGGAGGTTCGGAACCTCGAGAGGCTCCTTGATCTTTGCAAAGGAGATGCGCAGCGGGGCGGTGCTGGCACCGTTGTTCGTATTGGTCGAGGCGTTGCGCGAGGCGGCCAAGAGGGGGTCCTTCCGAGGGCTCGGACTCACTACGCGCGTACCGGTCCCAGCTGACACAGAAGAGGAACTTCCCCTATCCGGCCCAAAGGACCAGGTCAGGGTGTTCGATCAGGTGTGCTTCAGCGTAGGTATGCCCCTGGCGACGGGCAGGGGGCAGCTAACAGGCAGCGCAAAGGGTCAGTGTAGCCACTTGGCTCACTGATGTCCAGACCAGATTTCTGGAGTCCGGCAACAGGCCTTCCCCTTGTTGTTGAACGCTGCGGCGCTCGCACACAGAGCGCGTATCAGTACTGCCCTCTTTGTAACCGATCCATGCCTCGGGATCCGGATCGGCCTGCTTGATGTGGCAACGGGACTGAGAATTGCGCGCCGCGTGCCGTTCGTCAAGGCCCCCTGCTCCGAGCGGATCATCACCGGGCCCTGTCTCGGAGCAACGATGATCACCCTACTCCCCAACGAGAGCAGGGCAAGTCAGGCACTGCGGATACGCCAAAGGGCGACCACCCTTACGGGTGATCGCCCTTTGAAAGGCCCTGTGAGGGCCTCAGAGGTGTTACTTGACCTCGACCGAGGCGCCAGCGGCCTTGAGGGACTCGGCAGCCTTGTCAGCGGCCTCCTTGGCGACCTTCTCGAGGACCGGCTTCGGGGTGCCGTCGACGAGGTCCTTGGCCTCCTTCAGACCCAGGGAGGTCAGCTCGCGCACGACCTTGATGACCTGGATCTTCTTCTCGCCGGCGCCGGTGAGGATGACGTCGAACTCGTCCTGCTCCTCGACGGCCTCAGCGGCGACGGGGGCGCCCGGACCGGCAACGGCGACGGCCGCGGCGGCGGTGACGTCGAACTTCTCCTCGAACGCCTTCACGAACTCGGAGAGCTCGATGAGGGTGAGCTCCTCGAACTGGGCGAGGAGTTCGTCCTGGGTGAGCTTCGCCATGATGGGCGATCCTTCCACTAAATCGGCACGGGTGCCGGATGTTTAGAGAGGCGGGCGTAACGGCCCGCTACGACCCACGCACTAGGCGGCGTGGATCAATGCGCGAGCCGAATTACTCGGCACCGCCCTGCTCGGCGAGCTTGACGCGAAGCGCTTCCGCGGTGCGGACGAACTTCGACGGCAGCGCCTGGAAGAGCGAGGCAGCCTGAGACTGCTTGCCCTTGAACGCGCCGGCCAGCTTGCTGAGCAGAACCTCGCGGGACTCGAGGTCCGCGAGCTTCTTGATCTCATCGGCGGTGAGCGCCTTACCATCAAGGACACCCGCCTTGATGATGAGGTTCGGGTTGTCCTTGGCGAAGTCACGCAGGCTCTTCGCCGACTCCACCGGGTCACCGGTGATGAAGGCGACCGCGGTCGGACCAGCGAAGTGCTCGTCCAGCGCGGTGATCCCGGCCTGGTTGGCCGCAATCTTGGTCAGCGTGTTCTTCACCACGGCGTACTGGGCGTTCTCACCGAGGGAACGACGCAGCGTCTTGAGCTGCGCCACGGTGAGGCCCCGGTACTCGGTCAGCACGGCGGCGTTCGAGTCGCGGAACTGGTCCGTGAGCTCGGCTACCGCGGCAGCCTTGTTGGGCGTCGGCATAGTGCTTCGGCCTCCTTCCGGGTGATGAGGACCGCTCAGAAGGGGCTAGACAAACAAAAACGCCCCGGCGCAGGCGCTCGGGGCACAGCTCGACCGGAACGAGTCCGGGAACTTTCCACTGAACACCTGCGCAGGTCGTTCGCAGCTAGCGAATCCTTCGGCCGCCGTCCTCTTTCGAGCACGGCAACGACCAGCGGTCTTTGGCTTCTCCGGAAGCGTACGCGAACATCCCGCCCCGGAGCAAATCGCCCCCCGCGGCCCTCCCGTGCCCCGTGCGGGCCCCTGGCGGGCGCCGTACGGGCCCGGGCGCCGCGGCGGAGCCGGGAGGCCCACCGGGCCCCGAGAGGCTCCGCGGGGCCGGGGAACGAGAACGGGCCCCCCACCTCCCGTGAGGGAGGCGGAGGGCCCGCCGAGATGCTGCCGGTCGGGCCCGCGGGCCCTGCCGGATCAGACCGCGGCCGGGTCTTCCTCGACGAGGAGGTTCCGGGTGCGGTTCTGGTCCAGGACGATGCCGGGGCCCATCGTGGTGCTCAGGGCGGCCTTCTTGATGTAGCGGCCCTTCGCGGCGGACGGCTTCAGACGAAGGATCTCGTCCAGCGCGGCGCCGTAGTTCTCGACCAGCTGCTCATCGGTGAAGGAGACCTTGCCGATGATGAAGTGCAGGTTCGAGTGCTTGTCGACGCGGAACTCGATCTTGCCACCCTTGATCTCGGTGACAGCCTTGGCGACGTCCATGGTGACGGTGCCGGTCTTCGGGTTCGGCATGAGGCCACGGGGACCGAGCACGCGGCCGAGGCGGCCGACCTTGCCCATGAGGTCCGGGGTGGCGACAACGGCGTCGAACTCGTTGAGGCGGTTGCCCTTCGCGATCTCGTCGATCAGCTCGTCGTTGCCGACAATGTCGGCGCCGGCGGCTTCCGCGGCCGCTGCACGGTCACCGGTCGCGAAGACCAGGACCCGGGCGGTCTTGCCGGTGCCGTGCGGGAGGTTCACGGTGCCGCGGACCATCTGGTCGGCCTTGCGCGGGTCGACACCCAGGCGGAAGGCGACCTCGACGGTGCTGTCGAACTTGGTCGCGGAGGTCTCCTTGGCGAGACGGACGGCCTCGAGCGGGGCGTAGAGCTTGGCCCGGTCGACCTTGGCGTCCGCAGCGCGGAGAGTCTTGCTGCGCTTCACTTCTGCTCCTGTTGCAGATAACACCATGCGGCTTCCGCCGCGTGGCAGGGTGTGGAGTCGTGGTGCGGGCCAGCGCTGGCCCTACCACTGGGGGCGTGCGAGGGGCTGGATCAGCCCTCGACCGTGATGCCCATCGAACGAGCGGTGCCGGCGATGATCTTCTCGGCGGCCGCCAGGTCGTTGGCGTTCAGGTCGGGCATCTTCAGCGTGGCGATCTCGCGGACCTGGGCGCCGGTGAGCTTGGCGACCTTGGTCTTGTGCGGCTCGCCCGAGCCCTTCTCCACACCCGCGTGCTTGAGGATGAGGCGCGCGGCCGGGGGGGTCTTCGTCACGAAGGTGAAGGAGCGGTCGTCGTAGACCGTGATCTCCACCGGCACGACCATGCCACGCTGCGACTCGGTCGCGGCGTTGTAGGCCTTGCAGAACTCCATGATGTTGACGCCGTGCTGACCGAGCGCGGGGCCGACCGGCGGCGCCGGGTTGGCCGCACCGGCCTTGATCTGGAGCTTGATGAGCCCCGTGATCTTCTTCTTCTTGGGAGGCATTGCTCTCTCCGGGTCCTGTGAGAGTGTTTCGCCGCCAACCGGTCATCCGGATGGAGGCATACCGCACCACGATAACGGGTATCAGGGCGGGGCATAAAACCCAGCAGGTCAGACCACCCTTTTCGGGGCGATCTGACCTGGCTGGAAGCGTGTGTCAGAGACTGACCCAGACTTGCTGGATCAGTTCTTCTGGATCTGGTCGAAGCTCAGCTCGACCGGGGTCTCGCGGCCGAAGATCTCGACGAGACCCTTGACCTTCTTCGAGTCCGGGTTGATCTCGTTGATGGTCGCCTGGAGCGTCGCGAACGGGCCGTCGGTGACGGTGACCGAGTCGCCGACCTCGAAGTCCAGGACCTCGATGGTGCGCTTGACGGCGGGCGCGGGCAGACCGGCCTCTTCCGCGGCCAGCTTGGCGGCCTTCTCCTGCGCCTCGGGGGCGAGCATCTTGACGATCTCGTCGAGGGTCAGCGGGTACGGGTCGTAGGCGTTGCCCACGAAGCCGGTGACGCCGGGGGTGTTGCGGACGACGCCCCAGGACTCGTTCGTCAGATCCATGCGGACGAGAACGTAACCGGGCAGCTTGTTCTGCCGGACGTTCTTGCGCTCGCCGTTCTTGATCTGGACGATCTCTTCCTCGGGCACCTCGGCCTGGTAGATGAACTCCTCGACGTTCAGCGAGACGGCGCGCTGCTCCAGGTTGGCCTTCACGCGCTTCTCGTAGCCCGCGTAGGTGTGGATCACGTACCACTCGCCGGGCAGCAGACGGAGTTCGTCGCGCAGCGCCTGGATCGGGTCGACCGGCTCGGCGGGCTCTACGTCCTCGTCGGCGGCCTCGGCGTCGACCTCGACCTCGTCGGACTCGTCGTCCTCGGACTCGTCGGAAGCCTCGACGGCCTCGTCCTCGACGGCGTCTTCGTCGGCCTCGTCGGCATCCTCGACCTCGTCGGCGTCGACCTCGTCGGCCTCTACGACGTGCACGGCAGCCTCTTCGGCGGCGACGCCGGCGTCGGCGTCCGCGATCTCGGCCTCGTCAGGGTTCGCAGCGTCCGCCGCCTCGACGATGTCGAGCGCGTCCTCGACGGACTCGACGGAGTCGGGGCTCGCGTTCAGGTTCGGGTCAGACACGGTGGCTGCTTCTTCCTGGATACAAAATGGGGTGGAACATGCGAAAACGGGCGGCACCCATCAAGGTGCCGCCCCCCGCGGGGACTAGCCGAAGACGAACTTGATGGCCGCGTTGAAGCCATAGTCAATCACGGTAACGAGACCGATCATGATGACCACGAACACGATCACCACAGTGGTGTAGGTGCTCAGCTGGTTGCGAGTCGGCCATACGACCTTGCGGAGTTCCGCGACGATCTGCCGGTAGAAGAGCGCGAGACGACCCAGAGGGCCCTTCTTGCCGCGCTTGCCGCCCTTTCGGGCCTTCTTCTCGCGGGTCTCGTCCTCGGCGTCAGGCATGTCGATGGAGCCCACGGCGTCCGTCACGTCTCTCACCTGAATCCGGGTCATGGCCGTGCCGCGCCCCGGTTGAGCCGCACGGCGGTGCATAGATGTAGGTACCTGCGCACACATCCGGCGAAGGAGTGTGGAGCAGGGCCGGAGGGACTCGAACCCCCAACCGCTGGTTTTGGAGACCAGTGCTCTACCAATTGAGCTACGACCCTTTGCGTCCCCCAACCTACCGCATCCGGGCGAGTGCACGGAGTGCACGCGTTTTGGGGCGGTTGGTGAGGTCCAACGACAGGTGAGCATACGTGGTCGCGGCGCCGACGTCGAACAGAAGCCGTCGGAGCTGCTCCGTCCGGTACCTGAAACGGTGTGCGGCGCCGGTTTGCAGTCTGGGACGATTGGCCGCATGACCTCTGCAACGCCTTCTTCCGAGCGCCGGGTGTCCGCCCGTATCGGCGCCATTTCCGAGTCCGCCACCCTCGCCGTCGACGCCAAGGCCAAGGCCCTCAAGGCCGCGGGCCGTCCGGTGATCGGCTTCGGCGCCGGCGAGCCCGACTTCCCGACCCCCGAGTACATCGTCGAGGCGGCGGTCGAGGCCTGCCGCAACCCGAAGTACCACCGCTACACGCCGGCCGGCGGCCTGCCGGAGCTGAAGAAGGCCATCGCGGAGAAGACGCTGCGCGACTCGGGCTACGCCGTCGACCCGGCCCAGATCCTGGTGACCAACGGTGGCAAGCAGGCCATCTACGAGGCCTTCGCCGCGATCCTCGACCCGGGCGACGAGGTCATCGTCCCGGCTCCTTACTGGACCACCTACCCCGAGTCGATCCGCCTCGCGGGCGGTGTCCCGGTGGACGTCGTCGCCGACGAGACCACCGGCTACCGCGTCTCCGTGGAGCAGCTGGAAGCGGCGCGCACCGACCGTACGAAGGTCGTGCTCTTCGTCTCCCCCTCGAACCCGACCGGTTCCGTGTACTCCGAGGACGACGCCCGCGCCATCGGCGAGTGGGCCGCCGAGCACGGCCTGTGGGTCCTGACGGACGAGATCTACGAGCACCTGGTCTACGGCGACGCGAAGTTCACCTCGCTGCCGGTGCTGGTGCCCGCGCTCGCCGACCGCTGCATCGTCGTCAACGGCGTGGCCAAGACGTACGCCATGACCGGCTGGCGCGTCGGGTGGGTCGTGGGCCCCAAGGACGTCATCAAGGCCGCGACGAACCTCCAGTCGCACGCCACCTCCAACGTCTCCAACGTGGCGCAGGTGGCCGCGCTGGCCGCGGTGTCCGGGAACCTGGACGCCGTCGCGGAGATGCGCAAGGCCTTCGACCGCCGCCGCCAGACCATGGTCAAGATGCTGAACGAGATCGACGGCGTCTTCTGCCCGACCCCGGAGGGCGCGTTCTACGCGTACCCCTCGGTCAAGGAGCTGCTCGGCAAGGAGATCCGCGGTCAGCGCCCGCAGACCTCGGTCGAGCTGGCGGCCCTGATCCTGGACGAGGCCGAGGTCGCGGTCGTCCCGGGCGAGGCCTTCGGCACCCCCGGCTACCTGCGCCTGTCCTACGCCCTCGGTGACGAGGACCTGGTGGAGGGCGTGTCCCGGATCCAGAAGCTGCTCGCGGAGGCCAAGGCCTAGCCCTGGGGCGGGCGGCAGCGCGCGTTCGAGCGGCGGTTCCCCTCGGGGGAGCCGCCGCTCCGGCGTTCCCCCGGGCCCCGCGCGCGCGTTCGGGCAGGCCCTCGATCGGTAAACCCCCTCCCGCCGAGCGCCGCGGTACGGCAGGATCACCGGATGGAGCACGTACGCGATCTCACGCTTCTGCCGAAAGCCCACCTCCACCTGCACTTCACGGGGTCCATGCGCCCGTCGACCCTGCTGGAGCTGGCCGACAAGTACGGCGTGCGGCTGCCCGACGCGCTGACCGGCGGTGAGCCACCCCGACTGCGGGCGACCGACGAGCGCGGTTGGTTCCGCTTCCAGCGGCTCTACGACGCCGCCCGCTCGTGCCTGCGCGAGCCCGACGACATCCGGCGCCTGGTGCGCGAGGCCGCGGAGGAGGACGTCCGGGACGGCAGCGGGTGGCTGGAGATCCAGGTGGATCCCACCTCCTACGCCCCGCTCCTCGGCGGGATGATCCCGGCCGTCGAGATCATCCTGGACGCCGTGGACGCCGCCTCCCGCGAGACCGGCCTCGGCATGCGCGTGGTCATCGCCGCGAACCGCATGAAGCACCCGCTGGACGCCCGCACCCTGGCCCGGCTCGCCGTCCGCTACGCCGACCGCGGCATCGTCGGCTTCGGGCTCTCCAACGACGAGCGCCGCGGCATGGCCCGCGACTTCGACCGGGCCTTCGCCATCGCCCGGGAGGGCGGTCTGCTCGCGGCCCCGCACGGCGGCGAGCTGAGCGGTCCCTCCTCCGTCCGGGACTGCCTGGACGACCTGCGCGCCGCCCGCATCGGGCACGGCGTCCGGGCCGCCGAGGACCCGCGGCTGCTCCAGCGGCTGGCCGACCGCCAGATCACCTGCGAGGTGTGTCCGGCGTCCAACGTGGCGCTGGGTGTCTACGAGCGCCACGAGGACGTCCCGCTGCGGACCCTCTTCGAGGCCGGGGTGCCGATGGCGCTGGGCGCCGACGACCCGCTGCTCTTCGGCTCGCGGCTGGCGGCGCAGTACGAGATCGCCCGCCGCCACCACGCCTTCACGGACGAGGAGCTGGCCGAGCTGGCCCGCCAGTCGGTGCGCGGTTCGGCCGCGCCCGAGGAGGTGCAGGCCAAGCTGCTGGCCGGGATCGACCACTGGCTGACCGGGTGAGCGCCCTCACCGGGTGAGGCGCAGGTCGCCTTCCCAGCAGTCGGCCCGCACCCGGTAGCCGTCGGTGAAGCCGATCTCCAGGTGGGTGCGGCCCTGCTCGGGCACGGCGAACTCGGCCACGGTCGCCACGGTGTCGCCGAGGTGGCGCAGGAAGGGGTGGTCGCCGAGGTCGTCGCCGACTTCGATGCGGCCCCACTCCCCCATGTCGTACGGCTCGTGCGGCCGGGCGGACTCGACGATGAGGCACCAGTCGGAGCCGGTGGTGATGCGGGTGCAGTCGCCCTCGCTGTCGATCAGCCAGACGTCGAGCGGGGCCTCGGAGCGTTCGCCCTCGTAGACGTGCCAGGACGCGACGACGCTGCTGATCGCGCGCCCCACGAGCCGGGTGGGGTCGGTACCGGCCCCGTGCAGGGGACAGAGCATGGGCGGCCGGGGCTCCTCAGATGCTGACGCCGACCGTCACCGGTTCGTTGACCAGGGTGACGCCGAAGGCAGCGTGGACGCCCGCGACGACCTCGCGGGCCAGGGCGAGCAGGTCCTCGGTGGTGGCTCCACCGCGGTTGGTGAGCGCGAGGGTGTGCTTGGTGGAGATGCGGGCGGGGCCGGTGCCGTAGCCCTTGGTGAAGCCCGCCTTGTCGATCAGCCAGGCCGCGCTGGTCTTCGTACCGCCGTCGGCGGCCGGGTAGGCGGGCGGGGCGGTGTCGGGGCCGAGCCGGTCGTGGACGCGGGCGAGGAAGTCGGCGTAGGCCTCCTCGGTCAGGACCGGGTTGGTGAAGAAGGACCCGGCCGACCAGGTGTCGTGGTCCGCGGGGTCGAGCACCATGCCCTTGCCGGCGCGCAGCCGCAGGACGGTCTCGCGGGCGGTGGCGGCGGGGACCCGGTCGCCCGCCTCGACGCCGAGGGCGCGGGCGGTCTCCGGGTACTTGATCGGCGCGGAGAGCCCGCCGGCGGCCTCCAGGGCGAAGCGGACGCGCAGGACGACGTAGCGCTCCGGGTGCTCCTTGAAGGTGCTGTGGCGGTACGAGAACGCGCACTCGGCGTTGGAGAGGGTGACCGTCTCGCCGAGGGTGCGGTCGTAGGCGACGACCTCGGTGATGGTGCTGGAGACCTCCTGGCCGTACGCCCCGACGTTCTGGACCGGGGTGGCACCGGCGGAGCCGGGGATTCCGGCGAGGCATTCGATGCCGGCGAGACCGGCTTCGACGGTGCGGGCGACGGCGTCGCTCCAGTTCTCGCCGGCCGCGAGTTCGAGGGTGGTGCCGTCGAGGGCGAACCCGGTGGTGGCGATGCGCAGGGCGGTGCCGTCGAAGCCCTGGTCGCCGATGACCAGGTTGCTGCCGCCGCCGATGAGGAGGAGCGGCGTACCGCTCTCGTCGGCCGCGCGCACGGCGGCGGTGACCTCGGCGTCGGTGGTCGCGGTGACCAGCCGGGTCGCCGGGCCGCCGAGGCGGAAGGTGGTCAGCGGGGCGAGGGGGGCATCGTGGAGTTCCTGCACGTGGACAAGAGTACGGTCCGCGTCCCCCTGTCGATGCGGGGCCACGGACCGTACGCGCTCTGCCCCGGTGGGGAGGGACTCAGTGGTTCCGCTTCTCCTCGGCGAGCCGGCGCTCGGCCTCGGCCCAGGAGATCGGGAGCTCGCTCGCCCGAACGGTCCAGAAGGTGAAGGCGGCTTCCTTGGTGTACGAGCTCGCCGCCCGGGCGCTGGAGCGGTGCGGCTCGCTGCCAGCGAAGCGGTAGAGCGCGCCGCGGTCCTCCCAGGCCGAGAGGGTGAGGAAGGTGCGCCGCAGGGTCCGGGCCCGCAGGGCGGCGCCGTGGGCGCCGGGTGCCTTGCGGATCTGGCCGATGATGCCGGGGGCCTTGAGGAGGAACCGGAAGGCTCCGGTGAGGGTGGCGGTCTCGAAGCGGGAGGCCATGACGTAGACCTCGGCGTCGGGGTGCGCCCGGTGGGGCGTGGACCAGGGGATGTCGGGCACGGCGGCCACTCCTTCGGCGGATCCGGGGCGGGGTCGGGGTCGGTGACGGGGTCGGGCGGGTCAGCGGGTCAGCGGGTCGAGACCTTCTCGGGCGCGGCGGCGGCGTCCCCGGTCCGGTCGGTCGCCGGGGCCGCGGCGGGGGACGGCACCGCCTGCTGCGGCTGCTTGGGCTTGCGGGGCAGCAGCAGGGCCAGCAGGGCGGCCAGCGCGACGGCGCTCGCGCCGATCCACAGCGCCGGAACGGTGCCGTCGGTGAAGGTCTGGGGCGTCTCGTAGCCGCCCTGGGAGGCGAAGACCGAGGCCAGGACCGCGACACCGAGGGCGCCGCCCAGCTCGCGCAGGGCGCTGTTGGCTCCGGAGGCCCGGCCCTGGTCGGCGACGCTCACGGTGGACATCAGGACGTTGGAGGCGGGGGCGAAGTACAGGGCCATGCCGATGCCGCTGAGGATCAGCGCCGGGAGCTGGGCCGCGTAGGTCACGTCGGCGCTGAGCACCGCGGCGAACCAGCCGAGCCCGAGGGCCTGGAAGGCGAGGCCCGCGGCGACGACCGGGCGGCCGCCGATCCGGTCGGAGAGGATTCCGGCGATCGGGGCGACGATCATCGGCATCCCGGTCCAGGGCAGCATGCGCAGGCCCGCTTCGGTGGGCGAGTAGCCGGCGGCGCCCTGGAGGAACTGGCTGAGCAGGAA
The DNA here is from genome assembly GCF_042730635.1 of Streptomyces sp. NPDC059917. NCBI lineage: Bacteria > Bacillati > Actinomycetota > Actinomycetes > Kitasatosporales > Streptomycetaceae > Streptomyces > Streptomyces sp. NPDC059917. Next base: position 3,426 of record NZ_JBHWLC010000111.1, on the reverse strand, counting down.
GATCGAGCCGAACATCCCGAGGAACATCAGCAGGCTGGCCAGGTTGATCCCGAGGAAGCCGCGGTCCCGGAAGAGCCGCATCGGGAGCATCGCGGCGACGTTGTTGGAGCCGTGGTAGACGAAGCCGGCGACGAGCAGGCCGCCGACGATCAGGCCGGTCAGGACCAGGGGGCTGGTCCAGCCGTCGGCGTTGGCGTTGACCAGGGCGTAGACGATGCCGAAGAGGCCGGCGCTGATCAGCAGGGTGCCGGGGATGTCCAGGCGGGAGCCCGGCGCGGTGGACTCGGCCAGGCGCAGCCGGGCGAGGGGGATCAGGGCGAGGCCGATCGGCACGTTCAGCCAGAAGATCCACTGCCAGGAGATGTGCTCGGTGAGGCTGCCGCCGATGAGCGGACCACTGGCCACCGCGAGGCCGGTGACGGCGCCGTAGATACCGAGGGCCATGCCGCGGCGGGCGGCCGGAACGGCGGCGGTGAGCAGGGTGAGCGTGAGCGGCATCATGACCGCGGCGCCGATGCCCTGGATGGCGCGGGCGGCGATGAGGGCGTCGATGCCGGGCGAGAGGGCGGCCGCGGCGGACGCGCCGGTGAAGACGGTGAGGCCGGCGATGAAGAGCTTGCGGCGGCCGAAGCGGTCACCGAGGGCGGAGCCGAACATCAGCAGGACGGCGAAGGTGAGGGTGTAGGCGTTCACCGTCCACTCCAGGTCCTCCAGCGCGCCGCCGAGATCCGTGCGGATGGCGGGGAGGGCGGTGGTGACGACCAGGTTGTCGAGGGCGGCCATGAAGCTGGCGACGCCGGTGAGGACGAGGGCCCAGACGGCGGGGCCGCGCAGCCGGGTGTCGGTGGCGGGCTGGACTTGAGTGTTCACGGTTCCCCCTGGAACGTTAGTTATCAATTACTAACTTTCGTGCCCAAAAAAAGGGAGATGCGCGGGAACGCGCACCTCCCGACCCTCACGCCTCGGGGCGCTCGGAGCGGGCGGACGGGTAGCACCCGTCCCAGACCCGGTGACCGGACGGAAACCCCATGGCGGCCAGGGTGTTGATCAACATGCCGCAGGCCATGAACTCCGTGACCCCGCCGGGGCCGTCACCGAGGGCCGCCTCGACCGTCTCCCAGAGCTCCATCCAGCCGCTGCGGACCATCTCGCCGAAGGCGGGCTCCCCGGCCGCCTCGGCGGCGGCGACGGTGACGTAGAGCTGGAGCTGCATCTGGAGCTTGTCGGGGTGCTCCGCGATCAGCTTCATGTAGGCCGTGGCCATCGAGTCGAGGGCCTCCTCGCCCCGCAGCCCCTTGGAGGACTCCTCGAAGACGGCGCGGATGTCCTGCACGCAGCGGGCGGCCGCGGCGAGGAAGATGGCCTGCTTGTTGGGAAAGAGGCGGAAGAGGTAGGGCTGGGAGACACCGACGCGCTTGGCGATCGCCTCGGTGGAGGTCCCGTAGTAACCACCGCGGGCGAATTCGTACATCGCCGCGCGGATGACGCTCTCGCGCCGCTCGTCTGCACTCATCCTGGCCATGCAGCTAAGTTAGTGGCCAATCACTAACTAAGTCAACCGGCAGTCTTCCCGGGCGTCCGGACCCCGGCCCCCCGGACGCCCGCGCCACGTCGCCCACCACCCCGGCGGGGCCGGGGGGCGGGGCGTGGGCGGGGCCGGGCGGAGCCGGGCGGGCCGGGCCGGGACGGCCATCAGGCCAGCTGGACCACCGCGCGGGACATGCCCAGGACCTTCAGCCCGGCGCTGGTGGCCGTCAGGTCCACCCGGACCCGGTTCTCGTCCAGCTTCGCCGCGACCTTGGCCGTGACCTCGATCACCGCACCCTGGTCGTCGTTCGGCACCACGACCGGCTTGGTGAACCGCACGCCGTACTCGACCACCGCGCCCGGGTCGCCGACCCAGTCCGTGACCACCCGGATCGCCTCGGCCATGGTGAACATGCCGTGCGCGATCACGTCCGGCAGCCCGACCTCCTTGGCGAACTTCTCGTTCCAGTGGATCGGGTTGAAGTCACCCGACGCCCCCGCGTAGCGGACCAGGGTGGCCCGCTGCACCGGGAAGCTCGCGGCCGGCAGCTCGGTGCCGACCTCCACGTCCGCGTACTGGATCTGCGCAGCCATGTCAGGCCTCCTCGGTGACGGCAGCGGCTTCGGCGGGGGCCCGGGACACGAGCTTCGTCCAGGCCGTCACCACGTGCTCGCCGGTCTCGTCGTGGACCTCACCGCGGATGTCGATGATGTCGTTGCCCGCGAGGGACTTCACGGCCTCGATGGTGGACGTCACCAGCAGCCGGTCACCCGCCCGTACGGGCCGGGTGTAGGCGAACTTCTGGTCGCCGTGCACCACGCGGCTGTAGTCCAGCCCGAGCTGCGGGTCCTCGATGACCTGACCGGCCGCCTTGAACGTGATGGCAAACACAAAGGTCGGGGGCGCGATCACGTCCAGGTGACCCAGCGCCTTGGCCGCTTCGGGGTCGGTGTAGGCGGGATTGGCGTCGCCCACCGCCTCCGCGAATTCGCGGATCTTCTCCCGGCCGACCTCGTACGGATCGGTGGGCGGGTAGCTCCGCCCCACGAAGGACTGGTCGAGCGCCATGGCTCACTACCTCCTGTGTTGGATACGAAAGGACATGCAGAAACGACACAAGGCCGCCCCCCTTGCAGGGGACGACCTTATGACGGAGCCTGTATTCGAGAAACCGCTGGGGTCAGCGGGTCTCGCGGTGCGCGGTGTGCGAGTTGCAGCGCGGGCAGTGCTTCTTCATCTCAAGACGGTCCGGGTTGTTACGCCGGTTCTTCTTCGTGATGTAGTTCCGCTCCTTGCACTCCACGCAGGCCAGCGTGATCTTCGGGCGGACGTCGGTGGCAGCCACGTGAGTGCTCCTTGACGGAAATTGGGACGGATGAACGCATACAAGAGTAGCCGACCGGGAGACCGACCCCGCAATCGGCTACTGTGTGTAGCGGCGACCGGACTTGAACCGGTGACACAGCGATTATGAGCCGCTTGCTCTACCGACTGAGCTACGCCGCTTTGGTGTTGATTGCTCCCCCACCCTAAAGCAGGTGGGGGGGCTTTCTCACCAGAGCCCCAATGCGGAATCGAACCGCAGACCTTCTCCTTACCATGGAGACGCTCTACCGACTGAGCTATTGGGGCGAGCGATGAAGACATTACACGGTTGCCCGCCGATCGCCCAAATCCTTTGCGGCACCTGGCCTCCGGCCGTGATCCAGAAGTCCCCCCGAAGCCAAAGTCCGGCCCCGCCGAAGCCGATCCCGGCCCCGCCGGAGCCGAACCTGGCCTCGTCGGAGCCAGAGTCAGCCTCGCCGGAGCCAAAGTCAGCCGCGTCGGAGCCGAAGCCATCCCCGGCGGAGCCGAAGCTCAGCCTCGCCGGCGTTTGAGGCGCGGGTCCGGGCGGAGCC
>NZ_JBHWLC010000110.1:0-21884 GCF_042730635.1 Streptomyces sp. NPDC059917 | reverse complement strand
ACGGGGTGCCCGAGGAGCTCGGGACCGCGCTGGGCGAGGCGCTGGGCACGGCACTGGGCACGGCACTGGCCGAGGGGGCCGGGCCGCGCCCCCGGCGGCCACGGCCCGCGCGCCGACGGCCGACCGGCCGGTCCCTTCACCGTGCTGCCCGGCCTCGGCGGGGACGGCGGGTCCGGCACCGGCGGTGACGACGGTGACGGTGGCAGTGGTGGCAGTGGTGACGGTGGTGACGGGGGGCGGCCCGTCGAACGACGACTGCGCGCGGCGCTGTCCGCGCGGGCCGAGCAGATCACCGTGCGCGAGCTGCGGCCCGCCGATCCCCCCGGGCGCCATCTGCGACGGCTGTCGGTCCTGCCGCCGCGCCGGTTCGCCCTGCCCTTGGCCGGGCTGGCCGCGGCCGCCGCGATCGCGGTCGGATACGTCGCCCTCGCGCCCGATCAGGCGCCGCGTCCGGCGCCGCCCGCGTCCCCGCCCTCGCTGCCCGCGCCGTCACCGACCCCTTCGCCCGGGGGCTCGCAGTCGCCCCCGCGGCCCTCGGTGTCCCCCTCGGCGGTCCCCTCCGCCGCTCCGTCCTCGCCGCGGCCCCCGAGTCCCACGCCCTCGCGCGGCGCGCAGGACGCCCAGTCGCCGCGTCCTCCGGCCACGAGCGGCGTCCCGAGTTCCGGGAGCTCCGCCAGCGGGGCGCCGTCGCCGCAGCGCTCCCCGTCGATGAGCTCCCAGGTCAGTTCCCCGCCGGGCCGGTGACGGCCGCGACCAGCGGCGCGAGGGCCGGGTTCGCGGCGGCCGCGTCCAGGGCCTCGCGCAGCGCGCGGTCGTTCGTGGGCCGGGCGGCCTCCAGCAGCGCCAGCCCGGCCCCGCTGACGTCGGTGTAGATCCCCCGGCGGTCGGTGTCGCAGAGGTAGCGGCTGAGCAGCCCGCGGTCCTCGAGGCGGGTGACCAGGCGCGTGGTCGCGCTCTGGCTGAGCACCACCGACTCGGCGACCTGGTGCATGCGCAGGTGCCCGCCGGGCCCGTCGTGCTGGCGGCTGAGGACGTCGAGGAGCGAGTACTCCCGCACGCTCAGCCCGTGGCCCGCCTGGAGCGCCCTTTCGATGTGGGTCTCGATCCTGCCGTGCAGCAGGGAGAGGGCGCACCAGCCCTGGGAGAGGGCGGTCAGTGCGCCGTCCGTGGCGGTCATGGGGTCCTCCTCGCGGGACGCGCGGGGCACGCGTACCCCCTCAGGATAGGACACGTCCGCAATAGCCCGCGCTTGCAAATATCCCGCGTCTGCAATTAATGTGGACGCTCGTAAGGCGCTGCGGCAATCGTCGGCTCCCCCCCCGCTCCGCACGAGGCCGTACGACACGCACAGCGCACCCCCGCACCCCCCTGAAGGGCCTCCCCCCATGCCACTCGCACTGCTCGCCCTCGCCATCGGGGCCTTCGGGATCGGCACCACCGAGTTCGTGATCATGGGCCTGCTGCCCGAGGTCGCCGCCGGCTACGGCGTCACGATCCCCACCGCCGGATTCCTGGTCACCGGCTACGCCCTCGGCGTCGTGCTCGGCGCGCCGCTGATGACCGTCCTCGGCACCCGCATCCCCCGCAAGCGCATGCTGATGCTGCTCATGGGCCTGTTCATCGCCGGCAACCTGCTCTCCGCGCTGGCCCCCGCCTTCGGCGTGATGCTCGCCGGTCGGGTGCTGGCCTCCCTCGCCCACGGCGCGTTCTTCGGCATCGGCGCCGTCGTCGCCGCCGAGCTCGTCGCCCCCGAGAAGAAGGCGGGCGCGATCGCCATGATGTTCACCGGCCTCACCGTCGCCAACGTCGTCGGCGTCCCGCTCGGCACCCTCGTCGGCCAGCACCTCGGCTGGCGCGTCACCTTCTTCATCGTCGCCGGGCTCGGCGTCCTCGGCCTGCTCGGCATCGCCCGGCTCGTCCCCGACCTGCCGCGTCCCGAGGGCGTACGGATCCGCCACGAACTGGCCGCCTTCCGCAACGTCCAGGTGCTGCTCGCCATGGCGATGACCGTCCTCGGCTTCGGCGGGGTCTTCGCCGCGATCACCTACATCACGCCGATGATGACGAACGTCGCGGGCTTCGCCGACACCTCCGTCACCTGGCTGCTCGTCCTCTTCGGCCTCGGCATGGTCGCCGGCAACCTGCTCGGCGGGCGCTTCGCCGACCGCCACCTGATGCCGATGCTGTACGGGACCCTGGGCGCGCTGGCGCTCGTACTGGCCCTGTTCACCGTGACCGCGCACCACAAGGTGCTCGCCGCGGTCACCGTCACCCTGATCGGCGCCCTCGGCTTCGCCACCGTGCCCCCGCTCCAGAAGCGGGTCCTCGACCAGGCCGCCGGCGCCCCCACGCTCGCCTCCGCCGTGAACATCGGCGCCTTCAACCTCGGCAACGCCCTCGCCGCCTGGCTCGGCGGACTGGTCATCGCGGGCGGCATGGGCTGGACCGCGCCCAACTGGGTCGGCGCCGCCCTCGCCGCCTCCGCGCTGGCCCTCGCCCTGGTCTCCGGGGCACTGGAGCGCCGCACCGCGCGCACCGGACGCGTGGTCGCGTCCGGTGCGGGGGTCCCCGAAGGGGAGCGGGCGCCGGTTCGGGTCGCGTAGCGCGCCGCCCGGTGGGAGGTTGGTGACCATGGGGCGAACCGGGAAGATACGCACCACCGCGACGGCCGTGGCCGTCGCGGTGGCCGCGCTCGCACTGCCGGGCTGTACCTCGGCCCCCGCGAGCGGCCGCACGGACTCCGGCGCGGCCAGCTCGCCGGCGGCCCCGGGCAGCCCGGATCCGGCGCCCCCCAGCACCAGCGCCCCTTCGCCGAGCCGCAGCTTCCCGCTCTCCACCGCGCCCCTGACCATCCCGGCCGTCCGCACCTTCGAACCGGCCCGCGGCCCCGGCTGGAAACCCGCCCCGCGGGCCCGGGTCGTCGTCGCCCCCGCCCATGCGGCCGCCCTCGCCGACGAGGGCAGGGCGCTCGCCCGCGACCTGAAGCTCGGCTACGCCGAGGACGGCGGACCGGTCCGGCCCGGCGACGTGGCACTCGCCCTCGACGCCGCCCCCGCCTCCGGGGCCAAGGCCCCGCCCGAGTCGTACACCCTCACCGTCCGCGACGGCGGCGTCCGCATCACGGGCCCCGACGACGCCGGGGTCTTCTACGGCACCCGCACCCTCGAACAGGCCGTCCGCGGCGCCGGATCCATCGGCGAGGGCACGGTCAAGGACGCGCCGGACCGCCCCCAGCGCGGGCTCAACCTCGACATCGCCCGCAAGAACTTCACCGCGCCCTGGATCGAGGACCGGCTGCGCGAGATGGCCGACCTCAAACTCAACCAGCTGGGCCTGCACTTCTCGGACGACCAGGCCTTCCGCATCGCCTCCGTCAGCCACCCCGAAATCGTCTCCGACCCGCACCTCACCCAGGCCGAGGTGCGCCGGATCGTGGCCCTCGCGCGCAGTCTGCACATCGAAGTGGTCCCCGAGATCGACTCGCCCGGACACCTCGGCGCCGTCCTGCGCGCCCACCCCGCGCTCCAACTGCGCGACGCGGCGGGCCGGGCCGTCAAGGGCGCCGTGGACATATCCGACCCGGCGGCCGCCCGGCTCGTCGACGAGCTGCTGCGCGAGTACCTGCCGCTCTTCCCCGGTGCGCGCTGGCACGTCGGCGCCGACGAGTACCAGGCCCTCGTGGTCAAGGACCCGCAGGCCTCCTTCCCGCAGCTCGCCGCGGCCGCCCGGAAGCGCTACGGCGCCGGGGCGCGCGTGGCGGACCTGGCCACCGGCTGGCTGAACGACCGGGCCGCGGTCGTCCGCGGCGCCGGACGGACGCCCAAGGCGTGGAACGACGGCTTCTTCACCGGGGGCGCCGCCACCGCCGCGCGGGACATCGAGGTCGAGTACTGGACGGGCAAGGAGATCGGGGCCCGCCCGCCCCTGGAGTACCTGCGCGAGGGCCGTCCCGTGGTCAACCTCAACGACGAGTACCTGTACTACGTCCTCGGCGAACCCAACGACTTCACCTACCCGACCGGGCGGCGCATCTACGAACAGTGGACCCCGCTCGTCCTGCGCGGCACCGAGGCCGTGCCCGCCCGCTACGCCGGGCAGATCCTGGGCGCCCGCCTCGCCGTCTGGTGCGACCTGGCCGCCTCGCAGACCCAGGACCAGGTCGCCGCCGGGATCCGGCTGCCGCTCGCGGCCCTCGCCCAGAAGGTCTGGGACCCGCGCCCGCCGCAGCCGACGTGGAGTCAGTTCACCGACCTGGCCGACCGGCTGCGCTGACCGGCCGCGCCGACCGGCTGCTCCGGCCGCGGGCACCCTGCCGGACGCGTTGTCAGTGGCCACCCCTACTGTTCCCGACATGCCGCAGCTCAGGGGGGCTCCAACCCCTCCTGTCCAGGCTGCGCGCATCCTGATCGGACAGGCGGAGGGGTACGGGCTGATGGCATGGCTGGCAGCGGGTGAAGGGTATGAAATCGCCCTGGTGGAGGGGCGGGTGGCGGCGCGGCCGACGGCCGGACGCTCGGCGGGACGGCAGTTGAAGACCCTGCCCAAGGCACTGCGGGAGCACCCCGAGGTGGAGCGGCTGCGGCAGTTCTCCGAATGGCTCGACCGGCACGCGGCCGAGTGCCTGGCGCAGGTGGACACCTGGATGGTGTCCTCCCTGCCCGTGCCGACCGCCCTGATCGCCCGGGTCTGGCCGGACGAGGCCTGGCGCGTCGCCCTGCGCGACCTCGTGGTGATCGGCGAGGACCCCGACGAGCCGGGCTTCCTGCGCGACGTCACCGACGCGGGTGAGCTGCGCGTGGTCAACCTCGACGGCGAGACCGTACGGCTGGCCCCGCGCACGGTGACCCTGCCGCACCCGGTGCTGCTGCCGGACCTGGACGACGTACGGGACTTCGCGGCCGAACTCGGCATCGAGCAGCGGGTCGAGCAGATCCACCGCGCCACCTGGCGGCGCACCGGCGCCCCGGCGGGCGACGCCCCCGGCGCGACCGGCTTCGAGGTCCGGGACTACGCGGGCGGGGTGTTCCCGAGCCGCTTCAGCCTCACCGCCCGGGCGACCTCCCTCGGCTACCGGGTCTCCGGGGGCTACGCGACCTGCGCCGTCCGCGACGCGGGCCGCGCCACCTCCGCCGCCGTGTGGGTCGGCGAACCGTACTGGGAGTCCGAGCAGAGCACCGGCGCACTGACCTGGAGCGACGCGGACGGCCGGGGCGTGAGCCTGGCGCAGGTCGGGCCGGTGGCCTGGTCCGAAGGCATGCGGATGGCCGCCGCGCTGTACGCGGGACGCCGGATCGACGAGGGCGGCAACGCGTGAGCACCACCAGCACCACCACCACAACAACAACGACGAGCGGGCGGGAACACCAGGACATGAGCGGGGGCGACGTGCGGGACATCGACGAGCGGGACGAGCGGGACGAGCGGGACGTGCAGGACGTACAGGGCGGCGACGGCGCGGCAGGGGCCGTACGGGAGGCCGAACTGCTGCTCCGGGCAGGCGCGGTGCTGCCCCGCGACACCCCCGGCGCCGGGCCCGGCGCGGTCGACCTGACCGCCCGCACCTACCGCCACCCCGCCCTGGAGGACGACCGCGTCGTGGTGCGGCTCGCCGCCGCCGAACTCGGCGCGGCCGAGGACCTCGCCGCCGGATTCCTCGGGCTGGTCCCCGACGGCGAACCGGCCGTGGTCGGCATCGGCCGCCGCCAGGCCCTCGGCTTCCCCGCCTGGGTGCTCGTCCACCACCCCGAGGACGGACACCACGCCCTCGCCGTCGTCCCCGAACTGGACCGGCTGGCCCGCCAGGCGACGAACCGGCCCAAGGCGACCCTCGACGGATGCCTCGCCCTGGCCGGCCGACTGGCATCGTCCGTCCCGCACTTCCTGCCCGTCTTCTACGAACAGGCCGCCCGGATCTTCCTCGCGGTCGACCACACCACCTACGCCTCCCAGCTGTTCACCCGGGCCCGCACCAGCGAGGCCCAGCACGGCCTCACCGTCGACGAGGACCGCCTCGACGCCGTCTTCCTCGAATTCGCCCTGGCCGGCGCCCTCCCCGTGAAGGTCCTCACCGGCTACGGCCGTGAACTGGCCGCCCGGGTGAGCCCCGCCGAGGCGTACGAACGCTTCCGCCGCCTGTGCGTGCGGCGCACCGCCGGCGGACTGGCCCCCTCCGCACAGGCCGCCGCCGAACTGCGACGCCTCGCCAAGGCCGCCGGACACACCGGGACCGGAGCCGAAGAGGACCACCTCGCCGAACTCCTCCCCCTGCCGGCCACCCTGCGCGCCGCCCACGGCTGGTGGAAGGCGCAGCGCGGCGCACTCGTCGCGCTCGCCCGCCGGGTCCCGGCCGTGCGCGGAACGCTGCTCGGCCTGACCCCGCCGTTCACCTCCGAGCAGAGCGCCGCCTTCACCACCCTGTGGCTGGAGGTCCTGGAGGAATCCGGCGCCACCGCCGGGCTGTGCTCCGCGGACCTGCCCGCCGAGGAGCGCGCCCCCGACGGCGCCGCGGGCTGGCTGGAGCGCTTCCACGCGGCCCGGCACGAAGGCTGGGGAGCGCGCCCCACCGCTCCGCTGCTGCTCGACCTCGTCAGCCGCGCCGCCGACCGACTGCGCGCCGAACTCGCCCACCCCGACCGGGCCGCTCTCGCCATCGGGGTGCAGGACGCGGACCTGCTCGACCTGCTCCTGTCGCTCGACCTCCCGGTCGCCGACCCGGACCCGCGCCACGACGCGAACGCCCAGCTGGGCCTGCGCGACTGGGCCCCGTACGAGCAGCGGCGCGACCTGCTCGCCCTCGCCGCCGACCAGCGCTTCCGGCCCGCCTTCGAGCGCGCCGCCGACGCGCTCGGCGAGAGCGCCCCCGGCCCGCAGGTCATCCGCTGCCTCGCCGCGGCCCCCGGCGGCCGGACCATGCTGGCCGCGTGGATGCGCGGCGTCGCCGCACAGTCCTCCTCCGCCGGTCTGCCCGGCCTGCCCGCGGCCACCGCCCGGCTGGGCTGGCTGCCCACCGAAGCCCTGGAGCTGGCCCCGGCCGAGGTCGCCGCCGCCGTGGCCGCCGACCTCGGCGAGACCCTCGCCCGTACCCTGCGCGGCGGACTCTTCGAGGAACTGCACTGGCCCGCCTGGGAAGAGGCCCTCGACGCCCTGGCCACCGGACGCGGCCAGGACGGCCTGACCGTCGTCGACGCCTGGCCCCACCTGATCGTGGCGAGCACCTCCCAGGTCCGCGTCATCGACGCCGACTCCACCGTCCTCGTCCACGACCTGCGCGCGCCGAAGGGCGGCCACCGCCGGTACGGCTTCCACTACGTCGACGGCGAACTCCTGGTGCTCTGGGGCACGTACGGCGGCGCCGTCGAGGGCTACTGGCACCGCACCCCCGACCGGGTCTTCACCGTCGCCTTCGACAAGGACGGCAACGACCGCGGCTACTGGAACATGCGCTCCGAGCACGTCTCGCTGCCCCTGCCCGGCGGCGGCCGCGCCCTCGGCGGCGGAGTCCTGCACCGGGGCGACACCCGGCTGCCCGCCGAACGCCCGCTGCTCCACGACGGCTCCTCCTACTGGGCGTGGCAGCGCGCCGAGGGCGCCCAGGACGACGACCAGGGCGGCTGGTGCGAGTACGACCCGGCGAGCGGCGCCCACGGACGGCGCTCCCTGCCCGCGTTCTTCACCGACGCCCTGCGCGACCAGGGCGCCGACGGCGTCCCCGCGGGCCCCTGCAGCGGGACCTGCTCCTGCCAGGGCAACTGGCTGCGCCCCGCGCCCACCGTCGCGGACTCCGTCCTCGGCGCCCCCACGGACGGACTGCTCGGCTGGTACGCCGTCCGGACCCCCGGCCAGGGCTGGAGCGCGCGCGACACGGCCGGCCGCCGCGTCACGGCCCCCGAAGGCCGGGAGATGCCGGTCGCCGCCCTCGTCTTCCCCGGCGACGACCGCCCCCGCGTCCTCACCCACCACTGGCGCCAGCTCAGCCTCACCGACCCCGACGGCGTCGTCACCGTCGAATCCCGCGGCGGCTACAGCAGCACCCTCTCCACCGGCAGCGTCGAACTGCCGCCCCTCGCCCACTGGTACGCCCTGCGCCCGCGCGACCCCGAGTCCTCGGCCGCGCTGCGCACCGCCGACCGCGAAGGCATCGGAGCGCTCCTGAAGGCGGCCGTCGCGGCCGGCCGCAACGCCGACCTGCCCGCCCTGGTCGCGGCGGCCCTGCCCACCGTCACCGAACCGAAGATGATCGGCGGCGTCGTCGAGGCCCTCGCCCTCGCCCTCGCCCAGCAGGACGTCCTGGACCGCGCCGCCGCCCGGCTCGAACCCGCCGCCACCGACCGCGCCTGCGCCCCCGGCCCCACCGACGAGCTGGTCCACGAGGCGCTCGGCGGGCTCCTGGGCTCCGGCTACCACCGCTGGAACGGCGAACAGGACCTGCTCCACCAGTACCTGCACGCACTCGCGGCGGTCCGCGCCGACACCACCGCCCCGGCCGCACCCGGCCGGGTCCACCTCGACCTGCCCGCCCCGGCCCACTCCGGCCTGCCCTGGAGCGGACTCCTCGACCGGCCCGCCGCCCTCGCCCTGCGCGCGGTCGCACCGGGCACCACCGCACCCCAGCGCGAGGCGCTGCTCGCCCTGCTCACCGCGCTCGACGGCCTGGGCCTCGCCACGGCCGAAGGATCCGAGGCCACCTGGCGCCGGGTCGTGGTCCACCTCGCGGCGGACCGGATCCGCGGCGCCGGAGCCGGACCGCGACGCCACTTCCAGGACCGCACCGTCCTGCCGCTCGGCGGCGGCGCCGTCCTGGCCCTCACCGGCGCCGACCGCGCCGTCCCCGACGGCCACGAGTTCGACGCCCTCCTGCACGACCCCACCGGCCGCTTCGCCGTGCCCGCGCCCTACACCCTGCGCAGCGCGGCCCCCCTCGCCGGACGCGACCGGGACCGGGACCGCGACGCCGACTGGGCGGCGCGGCTGCGCACCGAGGTCGAAGCCCGCGGCGCGGCGCCCTGGTTCCCCGGGGCCGCCGACGAGTTCGCCCGGCTCACCGGCGTACCGGCCGCCCTCGCCAAGCTGGTCGTCGCCGGACTGCCCCGCATCGACGCCTACGAGAACAACTTCCTGCCCACCGCGCTGCGCACCCTGCTCGACGTCAAGGTCGCCGAAGCCGCCGTCGCCCGCACCGAACTGCGCGCCCTCGCCCCCGAGCTGCGCCGCGCCCTGACCGGCGCGCTGCTGCCCCGCGACCCCGCCGCGCTGTGGACCACCGGCCCGGACGCGGCCGCGGCCGCCGAGGTGTGGAACCGGCGCCTGGGCCGCCGTACGCCCGTCCCCGAGCAACTGCTCGCCGACGCCGTCCGGGAGGTGCGCGCCGGATGGGCGGTGCACCACGCACTGCCCGCGCTCCTCGACCCCGCGAACACGCCGGAACTCTCCACCGACGTGCCCTGGACCATCAAGGGGAACCAGCCCGAACCCCGCGAGCCGGCCGACCGCCCCTTCACCACGGCCGTCCTGACCGGATCCCTGGCCCTCGCCGCGTGGCTGGCCCACCGCCTCCCGGCGGGCGACCCCGTCCGGGCCGCGCTGCCGCCCGCGCTCACCGCCCTGCGCCAGCGGCTCGCCGCCCCCGAACTGCTGCTGTCCGTCGGGTACTGCGGGCGCGAGGAGTTCCGCACCGCGGCCGGCACGCCGACCGAGACCGCCGAGGAGCACGAGCGCTACGGCGCGGTCGTGCTGCCCACCGTCCACACCCATGCCTCGGCCGCGCTGCGCCCCGCCCTCCTGGACTCGGCCGGTACCGACCCCTACCTGGCGCTGCTGCGCGGCGTCCAGCAGCAGCCCACCCGGGTGGAGACCGCCCTGCGGGTGGCGCACGCCCCGCACTTCGCCGCGCTGCTCGCCGACCCGGGAGCCCCGGCGGCGGGCTCCGCCGAGGCGGACGGCACCTGGTGGCCGCAGGACCCGAGCCGCTCCGTGCCGGACCTGGTCGCCGAGGCGGCCACCACGCTCAAGCTGGGCGCGGACGCGAGCGCCCTCTACCTCGCCCTGCTCGCCATGCCCGACCCCACCGACCGCAACACCGCCCGCTGGACCGGGTGGAAGCCCGCCCGGTCGAAGGCCGCCCGGGCCGAACTGGCGGCGACCGACCTCGTGGTGAGCGGCACCCGGGCCCGCGCCGGGCGCACCCTCTTCCTCCCCGGCGGCTGGACCGAGCCCGCCGCCCCGGCCCTGCCGCTGGAGGAGTGGAAGCTCCCGCTGTACGAGCCGCTCGTCGACGGGTACCCGGGCCTGGGCGCCCTGGTCCCCTCCGAACCGGCCGCCGACCTCTACCGGCGCGCCTGGCAGCGGGTGCGCGCGGGCGACGCGCCGCGCTTCGAGACCCTCAAGGTCAAGCGCACCCGCCGCCGTTGACCACCGACCCCCTTCGCGAAAGAAGCACGATGACCGTCACCGCCGACGCACCCGCCGACGGCGGCGCCCGCCGGACCCTCCCGGCCGAGGAGCGCCACGCCGCCGAACTCGCCTTCCTCGCCGCCCAGGACACCGGCCCCCGCCCGCCCGGCTGGCTCCTGACCCCGCGCGCCGTCGTCACCTTCGTCTGCGGCAGCGACGGCGCCGCGCTCGCCCTGCCCGGGCGCCGGGCCGGCCTGCCCGCCAAGCTCGTCATCGCCCCGAAGTTCGTCGGGGAACGGGCCCTCGTCGAACGCTGCGTGGTCACCCTCGCCGGTGAGCGCGGCCTGCTCCTCACCGGCGAACCCGGAACCGCCAAGTCGATGCTCTCGGAACTGCTGGCCGCCGCGGTCAGCGGCACCAGCGCGCTCACCGTGCAGGGCACCGCGGGCACCACCGAGGACGCCTTCCGGTACGGCTGGAACTACGCCCTCCTGCTGGCCCAGGGGCCCACCCCGCAGGCCCTGGTCGACTCCCCGGTGCTCGCCGCCATGCGGACCGGCCGGGTCGTCCGGGTCGAGGAGATCACCCGCTGCCTGCCCGAGGTGCAGGACGCGCTGGTCTCGTTGCTCTCCGACCGCCGCATCAGCGTGCCGGAGCTCACCGCCACCGAGGACGCGCAGGTCGCCGCCGCGCCCGGCTTCACCGTCATCGCCACCGCCAACCTGCGCGACCGGGGCGTCTCGGAGATGTCCGCGGCCCTCAAGCGCCGCTTCAACTTCGAGACGGTCGAGCCGATCGCCGACGCCGACGCCGAGGCGGCCCTGATCCGCCGCCAGGCGGTGGCCGCCGTCCAGCGGGCGGGCGCGGCCTTCGAGGTTGACGACGCGGTGCTCGACGCCCTGGTCACGGTCTTCCGCGACCTGCGGTGCGGGCGCTCCGCCGAGGGCTGGGACGTGGAACGCCCGGGAACGGTCATGTCCACCGCCGAGGCCGTCCAGGTGGCCGCGTCCCTCGGGGTGGCCGCCGCCTACCTGCCCGGCGGGGACGTGCTGGACCTGCTGCCGGGCCACCTCCTGGGCGTCGTCCGCAAGGACGACCCCGCCGACCACGGGCGCCTGTTGGGCTACTGGGACGGCCCGGTCCGCCGCCGGGCCGAGGACGGCTCGGCGATGTGGCGCCGCCTGTGGGACCTGCGGGGTTCCCTGCGATGACGATCCCCGAGCCCCGGGACCCCGGGGACCCCCGCGGGCGGGTGGCGGCGCTGGCCGCGTGCCGTGAGCCGTACCTGCTGGGCGTGCGCCACCACAGCCCCGCCCTGGCCGCCGTCGTGCCCGACCTGCTGGACGCCTCCGGCGCGGACGTGGTGTGCGTGGAGCTGCCCGCCGACTTCCAGCCGTGGCTGGAGCACCTGGCCGACCCGGAGACCCTGGCCCCCGTAGCCCTGGCCGCCACGGGCGCCGACGGCCGCCTGTCCTTCTACCCCTTCGCCGACTTCTCCCCGGAACTGGCCGCCATCCGCTGGGCCCGCGCCCACAAAATCGAAGTGATCTGCTGCGACCTCCCCCTGGAACGGACCAACCCGACCGACCCGGAGCCCGGGGACCCGAGTCCAGCCCCGCCAGCGTTTGAGGCGCCCCCAGAGGGAGGCGGTCCTGCCGGACTGCCGGCCGGGGACCCGAGTCCAGCCCCGCCGGCGTTTGAGGCGCCCCCGGAGGGGACGACGGACGGGTCGGCCGGTGCGGCGCCCCGCTACGCCGACGGCCTGGCGGCCACCGGCACCGGCCGCACGGGCGACGACCTCTGGGACCGCTCCGTGGAGGTGCTGGCCCCCGGCTGCGCCCCCGACGCGATCCGCCGCGCCGCCCTCGGCGTGGGCTGGGCCCTGCGGGAGGACACCCGCTCCGTCGCCGCCACCGACCTGGCCCGCGAGGCCCACATGCGCCAGGTGATCACCACCCTCACCGCCGCAGGCCACCGCGTGGCCGCCGTGATCGGCGCCTTCCACGCCCCGGCCCTGCTGCCCGGCACGACGGCCCCGACCACCCCGGACACGGGATCCACCGCACCGCTGACCGCCGACGGCCCCGACGCCCCCCACGGCGTCGTGACCTCGCTCGTGCCGTACTCCTTCGACCTCCTCGACTCGCGCTCCGGCTACCCCGCCGGGATCCGGGACCCCCTGTGGCAGCAGGCCGTGCTGGCCGCGGCGGGCGACCCCGCCCGGCTGCGCGCGGCGGCCTCCGCCGCGGTGACCGGCGTCTGCCGCGAACTGCGCCGCGCCGGGCACACCGCCGGCACCGGCGAGGCCGCCGAGACCCTGCGCGTCGCCTGCGACCTGGCCCGCCTGCGCGGGCTGCCCGCCCCCGGCCGCGGCGAGCTGCTGGAGGCCGTCACGACCGTCCTGGGCCAGGGCGAACCCCTGGGCCGGGGCCGGGCGTTGGCCCGGGCCCTGGAGGTCGTCCTCGTCGGCACCGCCCGCGGCCGGATCGCCCCGCACACCCCCCGGTCCGGCCTCGGCCCCAGCGTCGAGGCCGAACTGGCCGCGCTGCGCCTGCCGTCCCCCGAGGACCCGGCACCCCGCGAGGTCCGCCTCGACCCGTCGCGCTCCGCGCTGGACGCCCGCCGCGAGGTGCTGCTGCAACGGCTGCTGGTGTGCGGGGCGGCGTACGGCGAGCCGCTCGCCGTCGCCGCGACCGGCGACGGGCCGGCCCTCGGCACCAAGTGGCGGCTGTCCTGGACGCCTTCGGTCCCGGCGCGCCTCGACCTCGCGGGCGTGCGCGGGGTCACGGCCGAGCAGGCCGCCGCCGGCACCCTGCGCGACACCGCCCGGCGCGCCCTCGCCGAGGGCGGACCGACGAGCGCCCAGGTCCTCACCGGCCTGTCCGCCGCGGCCCGTTGTGACCTGCCCGCCCTCGTGGCGGCCCGACTGGAGCAGGCGGCGCAGGTGCTGCCCTCGGCCGCCGCCCTCCCCGAACTCCTCGACGCCCTCGACCTGTTGGAAGCCCTGCGGCGCGGACACTTCCCCGGGGTCCGGCCCGACACGACCGGGCTCGCCGCCACCTTGATGGACGCCTGCGTCCGCACGCTGCCCGGACTCGCCGGGAGTGAGGACCCGGCCGATGCGGCCGCCCTGGTGGCCCTCGCGGACCGGGCCGCCGCCCAGCAGCTGGGGCTACGGCTGGAGGGTTCCCTCGCGGCCCTGACCGGTACGGGCCGCGGCCCCGCGGTCTCCCCGCTGATGCAGGGCGCGGCCTTCGCCGTACGGGTCCTGCTCGACCTGGACCGCGCCGCCGACCTCGGTGCCCGCGCGGCCGGGTGGATCGACGGCGCCACCGCCGCCGAGGGCCGCCGCACGCTGACCCGCCGACTGGCGGGCCTGTTCACCGCCGCCGGGCCGCTCCTCGACGCCTCCGCGGATGCGCTCTCCCCGGTCCTGGACCGCGTCGACCACCTCACCGACCAGGAGTTCCTGGACCGGCTCCCGGCCCTGCGCGGCGGGTTCGACGCCCTCGCCCCGGCGGCCCGGGACCGGCTCCTGGACACCGTCGCGCGACGGCTCGGCGACCGGATCGACCTCTCCCTGGACGCGCCGGCCGCCGTCCTGGCGCTCTGGGCCGCGGCGGACGCAGCGGGGCTCGCGGCCCTGCGGTCCCTCCCGCTCCCCGCGGCCTCCGCGCTCCCGCCCGCGGCCCCCGAAGTACCGGCCGCACCCCTCGCACCGGTCGGGCCCGCCGCACCGACCCCCGGACCGCCGACCGAGGTCCCGCGGCGGATCGCCCCGGAGGACCGGTGGCGGCTGCTGCTCGGGCGCCACCGGGACCGGCTCTCCGCGGGCGCCCGCCGCTACGCGTACGCCCTGGACGAGCTGTACGGCGCCGGGCGGGGCGAGGGCGCGGGCGACCTCGACGGAGGCGGCTGCGGCGGTGGCCGGGAGGCGTCCTTCCCCACGGTCCGCGAGTGGGCCGAGGAACTGGAAGCCCTGTTCGGGGCCGACGTACGGGAGGAAGTGCTCGCCGAGGCCGCCGGAGCGGGCCGCACCGACGTACTGACCCAGCTCGACCCCGCCTCCGTACGCCCCTCCGTGGAACTGCTCGCCTCGGTGCTCTCCCTCGCCGGAGGACTGCCCGAGCAGCAACTCGCCCGGCTGCGACCCCTGGTCAAGCGACTGGTCGACGAACTGCGCCGGGAGCTGGCCACCCGGCTGCGCCCCGCCCTCTCGGGGCTGTCCACCCCGCGCCCCACCCGCCGCCCCGGCGGAGTGCTCGACCTGCCCCGGACCCTGCGGGCCAACCTCGAGCACACCCGCCGGACGCAGGACGGCCGCCTGGTCGTCGTGCCGCGGCGACCGGTGTTCAGCACCCGGGTGAGCCGCGAGGCCGACTGGCGGCTGATCCTCGTCGTCGACGTCTCCGGCTCCATGGAGGCCTCCGTCGTGTGGTCCGCGCTGACCGCCGCGGTCCTGGCGGGGGTCCCCACCCTCTCGACCCACTTCCTGGCCTTCTCCACGGAAGTGGTCGACCTCACGGGCCGGGTCGAGGACCCCCTGTCCCTGCTGCTCGAAGTACGGGTCGGCGGCGGTACGCACATCGCGGCCGGGCTGGCGCACGCGCGGTCCCTGATCACGGTGCCGAGCCGGACACTGGTCGTCGTGGTCAGCGACTTCGAGGAGGGCCACGCGCTCGGCGGGCTGCTGGGCGAGGTCCGCGCACTGGCCGACTCGGGGGCCCGACTGCTGGGCTGCGCCGCCCTCGACGACACCGGTGCGCCCCGCTACAGCGTCCCGGTCGCGCAGCAACTCGTCGCCGCCGGAATGCCGGTGGCCGCCCTCAGCCCCCTCGCCCTGGCCCGCTGGGTCGGCGACCGCCTCCGTGGAGAGCGCGCGTGATTCCCGTACCCGTACCCGCACCCGCATCCCCGAACGTTCCCGCGGCCGCGCTCCCCCCGGTGGCTCCGGAGCTGTTGGCCGAGGCCGTCGGCGGGCTCTCCGCGCGGCTGCGCAAGAGGCTCGACGCCACCATCGAGGCCTGCGCGGCGGGCGATCCACCGGCCGTCGTGGCGGCCGACGGGGAGGTCACCTACCGCTTCGGCGAGGACGCCCAGGTCACCCTGAGGCCCGGCCCCTCGGGTGCGATCACCGCCCCCGACCAGGCCGTCTGCAGCTGCCTCCTGAGCCCCCGCTGCCTCCACCGCACCGCCGCCCTCGCGGTGTCCCCGCTCGCCGAGCCACCTGCGGCCGACCCTGCGGCCGAGCAGGCATCCGACCCGGAGCCCGCCCGCGGCCGGACGCCCGCCGCTCCCGCCGAGCCGGAAGCGGGGCCCGGGCCCACGACCGACGGCCCGGCGCCGTCCCCGGCCCCGTCCCTGGCCCCGTCCCCGGAGCAGGTGGCCGCCGCCGCGGCCCTGTGGGAGGCGGCCGCCGCCGCGCTGGCGGCGGGAGTGCCCGCGGGCGGCGCCGTCGTCCAGGCCGAGCTGCTGCGGGCCGCACACACCGCGCGCCTGGCGGGCCTGCCGCACGCCGAGGCGGCCGCCCTCCGGGTGGTCCGCGGGCTGCGCGCCGCCCGCGACCGCAGCGCCGCCCAGCGGCTGACCGAGCTGACGGGGGCCTTCCGCGAGCTGTTGCACTCCGCCGCGCTCCCGTCCCCCGGCGGCTCCCGGCGCACCTACCGGTCCGGCGGCAGCCTGCGCGTGTACGGCCTGTGCCGGGAGCCGGTGCTCTCGGCCACCGGACACGCGGGAGTGGTCACGCACCTCGTCGACGCCGAGGGCGACGGGTTCACCCTCGCCGACGTCCGCCCCGGTGGGATCGGCCGGGCCCGGGGCGCCGCGAGCGCCTCCGTGGCCCTCGGCGGCGCCGTCCTCGATCACGCCGGTCTGGCGCGGGGCGCACTGCACGTGGTCGGGGCGACCGTGTCCGCCGACGGCCGCCTCGGGTCGGGCCGGGGCGTACGCGCGACGCCGCTGCGCGGGATCGACTGGAGCGAGGGACCGGCCGCCGCGCTCTTCGCCCGCCCGGCGGCCGAGGCCGTGGCGCGGGCCCTGGCCGACCCGGCCGCCGACCCGGGCCTGCTCGGATGCGACGTACTGGTGGTGGCCGCGGCCGGAGACCGGCTGCTGGTCCGCGAGTTGGCCCGCGACGGCGCGGTACGTCCCGGCGCACCGCTGATCGCCCTGGTCCCCGCCCACCCGCATCCGGACCTGGCGCACACCGCGAACCTGCGCCGCCTGGCCGAGCGCCCCGGGCTGGCGCTGCGCGTGCTCGGCCGCCCCGACCCGGACCGGAGCGCGACCCTGCGACCGCTGGCCGTCGGTCCGGTGCCCGGGTCGGCGTACACCCTGCGGCTGCCGCCGCAGTGGCTGGGCCGGGCCGACCTCGGCTACGACCTGCTCCAGGGGTCCCACCTCCCGGCGGCGGCCGACGCGCCCGAACCGGCCGACGTACGGGACCGGGAGCCGGTACCGGACGCGCTGGGCGGGTCACCGCTGTGGCGGGTGCGGCGGCTGTTGGAATCCGGGGTCGCGGGGGGCCGCCGGGCGGTGGCGGAGGCGGCGCGCGGTGAGTTCGCGCCGAACGGCGGCCGGGGGCCGCTGCGCCGGGCCGGTTTCGCGGGGGCCGAGGAGTTGGCCGCCGCGTTGAGCGCCGAGGCCGACCGGCGGCCCCGGGACGTCTTCGGTCGTCTCGTCGATCCCGGCGCCGACCGCTACGCGTGGGCCTGGCTGGCCGCGGCCACCCATCTGCACGCCGCGCAGCGGTCGTTGGTGGCCGCGTCCTGGTCCGCTCAGTAGGCGCCGTTCACGTTGTCGATCGAACCGTAGCGGTCGGCGGCGTAGTTGCAGGCGGCGGTGATGTTCGCGACCGGGTCGTAGGAGTCGGTCGCGGTACCGGGCACGTGGTACGCCCGGAAGGTGGGGTCGATGACCTGGAGGAGGCCCTTCGAGGGGATGCCCGCCGCCGCGTTGGAGTCCCAGTTGTTGATGGCGAGGGGATTACCCGAGGACTCGCGCAGGACGTTGCGGCGAATTCCGTCGTAGGTGCCGGGAATTCCGTGCTGGGCCATGATGTCCAGCGACTGGCGGATCCAGCCGTCGAGGTTGTTGGCGTACAGGGTCGTGGACCGCACGGATCGGTCGGCCCGCGCGGGTGCGGCCCCCGCGTCCCGCCCGGCCGCCAGGGTCGTCGCGGTCGCCGAACCCGCCTTGGCGGGAGCCGCCTTCGCCGCGCCGCCGAGCGTCAGCCGGGTTCCCGGCCGGATCACCGACGGGTCGTCGCCGATCGCCGCGCGGTTGTCCGCGTAGAGCTTCTTCCAGCCGCCGCTGACGGAATGCGATTGGGCGATCGTGGAAAGGGTGTCGCCCGCGACCACGGAATAGGTGGTGGCCGCCGCGGCCCGCACGGTGATCGCGGGAGCGGTGGCGGCGACGGATGCCGCGACCGCGGGGGCCGCGGTCGCGGCGGCGGCCGGCTGTGCGGCTTCGGCGCCGGAGGCGCTGATCAGGGGGAGGGCGAGGGCCATGCCGCCGGTGCCCGCGACGGCGAGCAGGCGGGCGAGGGGGCTGGTCTTGGGACGGCGGTGCTTGCCCGATGCGGACATGGCGAATTCCTCTCCGTCGCCTGCGAGGTGAGCTGTCGGGTTCGGACGGGAGCTGTCCGGCCGCACCATGACGCGGCGCGTCCGCGGTCATGCCCGAAGCATGACGAGGACGTGCGTGTCAGTGGTGCGACTTCACCCCGAGCCGGGCCGGAACGTGCGTCCGGACCAGCGGCCTACCTGGTTCCCCCGCTCCTGCCGTACGTGAGTGGGATGGGTTCCCGGGTAGCGGCAGGATTCGGCGTTCCACCCGGATTGCGGTGACCGTAGAGGAGGGAAGAGGAGTGGAACAAGGGCTTGAATTCCGCGCAGTGATCGGTATATCGGAAGCGGCCGGGAAATTGATCCGGGCCGGGCGGGGCGGGAAATCCCGCAATTCATTGCGGCGCCCGGAATCCGGCCTTCCGCTACCCCCGCGGCGGGGGCCGCGGCGGCCGCTCCCGCGTGACTGACGTCACCGGCGAGCGGCCCGTACGGCATTCAGGTGCAAATCGCCCATTCATGCTTCTTGGGGATTTCTTGCGAGGGTGCGCGCCCGCCCGCGCGGCGCGGTCCCCCCGCCCCTCCGGCTTCGCCCGCCCCTCCGGCTCCGTCCCCGCCCCTCCGGCTCCGTCAGCCCTCCAGCCCTTCCAGCTCCTCCAGCCTGCGCAGCGTCTCCCGCACCGAGGCGGCTCCGGCGGGCAGCAGCGGCAGCCGCACGTCAGGGGTCGGAATGCGTCCCTGCGCGTGCAGCACCCCCTTGAGGACCACCGGATTCGGCTCGGCGAACACGGCCACCGACAGCCGGGCCAGCGCGTGCCCCAGTGCCCGCGCGCCGGACACGTCCGCGGAGCGCCAGGCCCGCACGAGCGCGGCGAACCGCTCCGTGGCCAGATGTGCCGAGGCCAGGATCGCGCCGCCCGCCCCGAGGGCGAGCAGGGGCGAGGCGAAGGCGTCGTCGCCCGCCAGGACCGTGAACCCGTCCGGCAGGTCGCCCAGCAGCTCCACCGCGTCCTGGTCGATGCCGCCCGCCGCGTACTTGACCCCCGCGACCCCGGGCAGCGCCCCGAGGGCCCGCAGCGCCCCGGCGTCCAGCGGCTGACCGGTCCGGTAGGGGATGTGGTAGACGATCAGCGGTACGGGCGCGACCTCCGCGAGCCGCTCGAAGTGCGCCAGCACCCCCGCCGCCGAGGGCCGCACGAAGGACGGCACGGGCACCACCGCGGCCCCCACCTCGGGCCACCGCCGCAGCCCCGCCAGCGCGACCTCGCTCGCCCGCGTGCTGCTGCCCCCCGCGCCCACGCTCAGGAACGCCCCGCGCTCGCGGCAGACCCGTGCGCACACCTCGGTCACCGCGTCCCGCTCCGCCGCGTCGAGGGAGGCGGCCTCGCCGGTCGTTCCGAGGGGGGAGAGGCCGGTGGCGCCCGCCGAGAGCACCTCGTGGGCGAGCGACTCCAGGGCGTCCAGGGCGACCGCGCCCGACGCGTCGAAGGGGGTGACGAGCGGGACGTGCAGTCCCGCCAGTGCGTGGAGCCCGGGGAGCGGGGAGGAAGGGGGGAGGGCGGGGAGCGTCGAGGTGTCGCTCCGGGCCGTGTCCTGTGTGGTGTTCTGCGCCATGGACCGAGGGTGGCCCGCCACCGAGCCCCGGGTCCAGTTCGCATTTCCGTCCTGACCCGTAAGCTGAGCCGATGCTCGATGTACGCCGTCTGCGCCTGCTGCGCGAACTCGCCCGCCGCGGCACCATCGCCGCCGTCGCCGAGGCCCTGGCCTTCAGTCCGTCCGCCGTCTCCCAACAGCTCTCCGTCCTCGAGCGCGAAGCGGGCCTGCCGCTCCTGGAGCGCACCGGCCGCCGCGTCCGGCTCACCCCCGCCGGGCAGCACCTGGTCGGGCACGCGGAAGCGGTGCTGGAGCGCCTGGAACGGGCCGAGGCGGACCTCGCCGAGGCCCGCGACGGGCTCGCGGGAGCGCTGCGCGTCGGCGCCTTCCCGACCGCGACCCGGGCCATCGTCCCCGCCGCGCTGGTCGCCCTCGCCCGGCGCCATCCGGCCCTGGAGGCGATGGTGTCCGAAACCGACCCCGCCGCCGTCGCGCACGCCCTGCGGGCCGGTGACCTGGACGTGGCGCTGGTCCACGAGTACGACTTCGTGCCCGCGCCCGTGGAACCGGGTCTGGAGACCGAGCCGCTGTGCCGGGAGGCGATGTACCTCGCGGAGCCGACCCCGCCGCCCGGCTCCGCGGCCCCCGACCTCGCCCTCGGCCAGGGCCTCGCGCTGCGCGCCCACCGCGACGCGCCCTGGATCACCGCGACCCCGGGAACCCTCTGCCACGCCATGACCGTGCGCGCCTGCCAGGCCGCCGGGTTCACCCCCCGGGAGCGCCACCGCGTGGACGAGTTCGCGACCGTGCTCGCCCTGGTCGCGGCGGGCCAGGGGGTGGCCGTCGTACCGCAGCTCGGCGTGGCCGGTCCCGCCGCGCCGGGCGGGGCGCCGAGCGTGCCCGGGGTCCGCCTCACCCGGCTGCCGATGGAGCGGCGCACGAAGATCGCCTTCCGCAGCGGGGCCGCGGCCCACCCCGCCGTGGCCGCCTTCGCCGCCGCCCTGCGCGAGGCCGTACCGCCGGAACTCGCGCCGCCGCCACCGCCGCCGTCACGGCCGGAAACGTGACACAACTCCCGCACCGGTCCATCCGCGCACGCCCCGCCGTGTACGTTCGCGGT
The DNA here is from genome assembly GCF_042730635.1 of Streptomyces sp. NPDC059917. Taxonomy (NCBI): domain Bacteria; kingdom Bacillati; phylum Actinomycetota; class Actinomycetes; order Kitasatosporales; family Streptomycetaceae; genus Streptomyces; species Streptomyces sp. NPDC059917. Next base: position 1,214 of record NZ_JBHWLC010000110.1, on the reverse strand, counting down.
ACGGCACGCATCACACGAGAACGGGGTACGACGTGACGCATCGCGTACGAGGGGTCATCGCACGGAGCAAGGGCGCACCGGTGGAGACGACGACGATCCTCGTGCCCGACCCGGGACCCGGCGAGGTACTCGTCCAGGTCCAGGCCTGCGGGGTCTGCCACACCGACCTGCACTACCGCGAGGGCGGCATCAACGACGAGTTCCCCTTCCTCCTCGGCCACGAGGCGGCGGGTGTGGTCGAGTCCGTCGGCCCCGACGTCACCGGCGTCGCGCCCGGCGACTTCGTCATCCTCAACTGGCGCGCCGTGTGCGGGCGTTGTCGCGCCTGCAAGCGCGGACGTCCGTGGTACTGCTTCGACACGCACAACGCGACCCAGTCCATGACCCTGGAGGACGGCACCCCGCTCTCCCCGGCCCTGGGCATCGGCGCCTTCGCCGAGAAGACCCTGGTCGCCGCCGGACAGTGCACCAAGGTCGACCCGGCCGCCTCGGCCGCCGCCGCCGGACTGCTGGGCTGCGGGGTGATGGCGGGCCTGGGCGCGGCCCTCAACACCGGCAACGTCGGCCGCGGCGACTCGGTGGCCGTCATCGGCTGCGGGGGAGTGGGCAACGCGGCCGTCGCCGGAGCCCGACTCGCCGGTGCGGGCCGGATCATCGCCGTGGACCTGGACGACCGCAAGCTCGAACAGGCCAAGGGGCTGGGCGCCACCCACACCGTCAACGGTCGCACCGAGGACGTGGTCGAGGCCGTCAAGGCCCTGACCGGCGGCAACGGCGCGGACGTGGTCATCGATGCCGTCGGCCGCCCGGAGACCTACCGCCAGGCCTTCTACGCCCGTGACCTGGCCGGCACCGTCGTGCTGGTCGGCGTACCCACTCCGGAGATGCGGCTCGAACTGCCGCTGCTCGACGTCTTCGGCCGCGGCGGCTCCCTCAAGTCCTCCTGGTACGGGGACTGCTTGCCCGAGCGGGACTTCCCGCTGCTGATCGACCTCTATCTGCAGGGCCGCCTCGACCTCGACGCCTTCGTCTCCGAGACCATCGCGCTCGACGACGTCGAGGAGGCCTTCGCGCGGATGGAGCGCGGCGAAGTGCTGCGCTCGGTCGTCCTGTTCTGAACCGCCGCCCCGGGCCCCGGCCTCCCGCGGCCCGGGTCGGCGGTCACCGCACCAGGGGGTGTCCGACGGATGTCCGTGGCGAGGCCACGGACATCC
>NZ_JBHWLC010000109.1:0-21987 GCF_042730635.1 Streptomyces sp. NPDC059917 | reverse complement strand
GGAGGGTCCGGGGGCTGCCCGCCAGTTCAACTGTCTCTCCGGGGTGGGCCGGGCCCTCAAGGGCGCTCCTTCGTCGCGTCGCTACGCGATGGCCTTCGGCCACCCTTGACCGCCCGTCCCACCCCGGAAAGCCAAGAACTGTCGGGAAGCCCCCGAAGGAAGGGCAGGGGGGACATGGACCACTTCTCGGGGTTCTGGACGCCTGGGCCGGAGGCTTCGAGTACGGCCCTGCCGCGCCCTTCGGGCGAACAGACCACAGACACAAGCCACAAGCACGCCCTCAGATCGCTACGCGCTTCTCCGAGAGAAGCGTCTGCGGGGTGTTTTGGGCTGGTGGGCGGCGCGGGAGGGCTGGAAGCTCGGCCCCACCGAGCAGGAGACGGGTCTGGTGACGATGGGGACTCAACACCCCTCCAAACCTCCTCAGTTTGCCCCTTTTATGGTCATTTGGAGTGTGCATTCGAGGGGCAGGCGGCATCAGACCGGCCCCATGCTCGCCCTCGCCGAGTTCTTGCCTCTCACCAGCCCCGCACAGCCAGCAGACGCTTCTCGCGGAGAAGCGCGTAGCGATCTGAGGGCGTGCTGTTGTCTGTTCGCCCGGAGGGCGCGGCAGAGGCTGCACCCGGAGCCCCCGGCCCATCGCCCGGAACCCCGATCGGAGATATCGGTCCCCCCTGCCCTTCCTTCGGGGGCTTCCCGACAGTTCTTGGCTTTCCGTGACGGGGTGGCCTGTCAAGGGTGGCCGCAGGCCATCGCGCAGCGACGCGACCGTAGGGAGCGCCCTTGACAGGTCGCACCGGCACGGAGAGACAGTGGAACTGGCGGGCAGCCCCCGGAACCTCCCCGACCCCGGATACGCGAAGCACCCGCCCAACGCGGCGAAGCCGCGACGCCGACGCCCCCCTACCCCCGCTTGCGTGTCGTCTGCGATCGGACCGCGCCCATGCTTGCCGCGATCACCAGGGCGATGGCGAGGGCGTCCAGTGCGGAGAGGGCCTGGTGCAGGACCAGGAAGCCGGCGGTCGCGGCGATGGCGGGCTCCAGGCTCATCAGGATCGCGAAGGTGGGCGCCGGCAGGCGCCGTAGGGCCAGCATTTCCAGTGTGTACGGCAGCACCGAGGACATGATCGCGACCCCGATGCCGAGCGCCAGCGTGCTCGGTACGAGCAGGGCCGGGCCCGCCTCGATGATGCCGAGCGGCAGCGACAGCACGGCCGCGACCGCCATCGCCAGGGCGAGGCCGTCGGCCTGCGGGAAGCGGCGGCCCGTCCGTGCGCTGAAGACGATGTACGCCGCCCACATCGCGCCCGCGCCCAGGGCGAACGCGGCCCCGACGAGGTCGAGGGAGCCGAAGCCGCCGCCCCCGCCGTGGCCGGAGAGCAGCACGATGCCCGCGAGGGCCAGCCCCGCCCACAGCAGGTTCACCAACCGCCGCGATACGACCACGGACAGCGCCAGCGGCCCGAGCACCTCCAGGGTGACGGCCGGTCCGAGCGGGATCCGGTCCACCGCCTGGTAGAACAGCCCGTTCATGGCCGCCATCGTGATCCCGAAGACCACCACCGTGGTCCAGTCGGCGCGCGCGTACCCGCGCACCTTGGGCCGGCAGATCAGCAGCAGCACGATCGCGGCGGCCGCCAGCCGCAGCGTGACCACGCCCGCCGCACCCGCGCGCGGCATGATCATGACCGCCAGGGCCGCGCCGAACTGCACCGAGAGCCCGGCCGAGACGACCAGCGCGACCGGCCCGAACCTGCTCGTCCCGGCGCCGGGCGCGGTGCTCGAAGAGGTGGTGGCGGCAGCGGTCGTCGAGGGCGCGGAGGGGGCCGGGGCGGGCGCGGGGGAGGGTGCGGACATCTCTCCAGGCTAAGGGGTTGGTAAGGAGTCTGCACGCATGTGTTTCCTTACAACCGGGTCACAGCCCCTGCGCCAGGAGTTCCGCCAGGTGCAGCGCGCGCTCCCCGCCCAGCTGGGCGATCTGGGTGCGGCAGGAGTAGCCGTCCGCGAGGACCGCGGTCCCCGCGTCCGCCGCGCGCAGCGCGGGGAGCAGCTGTTCCTCGGCGCAGGCCACCGACACCTCGTGGTGGCCCGGCTCGAAGCCGAAGTTCCCCGCCAGCCCGCAGCAGCCGCTGCTGAGCCCGCCGGTCAGCCCGGCCCGCTCGCGCAGCCGTCGCTCCGCGCCGTCGCCGAGGACGGCGTGCTGGTGGCAGTGGGTCTGTCCGACCACCGCGCGGTCCAGCCGGGGCGGCTGCCACCACGGGGCGCGCTCCTCCAGCACCTGCGCGAAGGTCCGTACCGACGCGGCCAGCCGGGCCGCCCGCGGGTCGTCCGGGAGCAGCGCGGGCAGGTCGGTGCGCAGCGCCGCCGCGCAGCTGGGTTCCAGGACGACGACGGGGGCCCGTACGCCGTCCGCCGCGTCCGGCCCGCCCTCGGGATCCACCGCGTCCAAGGTCCGCCGCAGCACCGCGCGCGCCCGGTCGAGGCGGCCCGTGGACACGTAGGTGAGCCCGCAGCAGAGCGCCGTCGAGCGGCCGCCGGCCCGGGACACCCGTAGCCCCGCCGCCTCCAGGACCCGTACGGCGGCCAGCCCGACCTGCGGGGACAGGTGTTCCGTGAAGGTGTCGGGCCACAGCAGCACCTCCGGGCCGTCCGGGCCGTCCGCTCCGGAAGCGGAGCCGCGCCACTGCCGGCCGAACGGCGCCCGCGCCAGCAGCGGCAGCGAGCGTTCCCGGGCCAGCCCCGGCACCGGCACCACCCGCCCGACCGCGTTGACCAGCGGGGCGGCGCGCAGCGCGGCGATGAGGCGCAGCCACTGCGGCAGCCCGCCCATCGTGTAGTGGGCCGGTGGTCGGATCCGGCCCGCCCAGTGGCGGTGCAGGAACTCGCTCTTGTAGGCGGCCATGTCCACGCCCACCGGGCAGTCGCTGCGGCACCCCTTGCAGCCGAGGCACAGGTCGAGGGCCTCGTGCACCTCGGCCGAGCGCCACCCGTCGGTGACGATCTCGCCGGCCAGCATCTCGTGCAGCAGCCGGGCCCGGCCGCGCGTGGAGTGCCGTTCCTCCCCCGTCACCCGGTACGAGGGGCACATCACGCCCGCGGCGGGCTCGGTGGACCGGCACTTGGCGACCCCCACGCACCGGGCGACCTCGCGGGCGAGCCCGCCCGCGGATCCGGGCGCGTCGCCCTCCCCCAGCGGCAGCACCGCGAAGCGCAGGTTCTCGTCCAGCCGGGCCGGGCGGGCGAGCATGCCGGGGTTCATGCCCCCGGCCGGGTCCCACACGTCCTTGTACGCGCCGAAGAGGCGGACCAGCTCCGGTCCGTACATCCGGGGCAGCAGTTCGGCGCGCGCCTGGCCGTCGCCGTGCTCCCCCGACAGCGAGCCGCCGTGGGAGACGACCAGGTCGGCGAGCTCCTCGGAGAAGGTCCGGAAGCGGGCCACGCCCGCCGCGGAGACCAGGTCGAAGTCGATGCGGACGTGCACGCACCCCTCGCCGAAGTGCCCGTACGGCGTTCCGCGCAGCCCGTGCGCGGCGAGCAGGGCCCGGAACTCGCGCAGGTAGGCGCCGAGCCGGGCGGGCGGGACCGCGCAGTCCTCCCAGCCGGGCCAGGCCATCCGTCCGTCCGGCCCCCGCGTCGCGGTGCCCGCGGCGTCCTCGCGGATCCGCCACAGCGCGCGCTGCCCGGCCGGGTCGGCGATCACGCGCGCCTCCAGCGCGTCGGCGGCCCGTACGGTCGCGCGCGCGGCGTCCGCGTCCCGCGCCTCCACGAACAGCCAGGCGCCCCCGCGCGGCAGCGATCCCGCCTCCGCGTCCCCCACCAGGTCGGCCGCCATCCCCTCGACGGTCAGCGGTCCCAGCGGCAGCAGCCCCGCGGCCGCGTCCGCCGCCGCGCCCTCGTCGGGGTAGCCGAGCACGACGAGGACCGGTGCGCGCGGCGCCTCCACCAGGCGCACGACGGCCTCGGTCACCACCCCGAGCGTGCCCTCGCTCCCGCAGAAGGCCCGGGCCACCCGCACGCCCTGCTCGGGCAGCAGCGCGTCCAGCGCGTATCCGGAGATCCGGCGCGCGAGGTCGCGGGGCATCCCGGTGCGCAGCGGTTCCAGGTGGCGCGCGACCAGCTCCCGCAGGCCGGTCGGGGCGCCGGCCCAGCCGGTGCCGATGCGGTGCGCGGCGCCCCCGTACGTGGTGACGGCGAGCTCGTGCACGTTGTCGGCGGTGGTGCCCCAGGCCACCGAGTGGGCCCCGCAGGCGTTGTTGCCGATCATGCCGCCGAGGGTGCAGCGGGAGTGGGTGGAGGGGTCCGGTCCGAAGGTCAGGCCGTGCGGGCGCGCCGCGTCCCGGAGCCGGTCGAGGACGAGGCCGGGCTGGACCACCGCCGTCCGCGCGGCCGGGTCCAGGGACACCAGGGCGTTCATGTGCCGGGTGAGGTCGAGCACCACGCCGGTCCCGGTGGCCTGACCGGCGATGGAGGTCCCGCCGCCGCGCGGGACGACGGGCACGCCCGCGTCGGCGCAGACGCGCAGGGCCGCCGCCACGTCCTCGGCGTCGCGCGGGGCGACCACGCCGAGCGGGACGCGGCGGTAGTTGGAGGCGTCCATGGTGGTCAACGCCCGGGCCGCGGCGCCGAAATCCACCTCTCCGCGCAGCTCGACCCGCAATGCCCGTTCAAGATCCCCGGTTCCCGTCACGCGAACACCCTGCCACCGGCGCCCCGCGTCTCACCGGGTGGACGCGCCTCCGAAGGGCGGCCCCGGACCGGATACGCTCCGCTCGTGGCTGAGATCCAGATTCCCGCTGACATCAAGCCCGCCGACGGACGTTTCGGCGCGGGCCCCTCCAAGGTGCGGACGGACGCGCTGGACGCGCTGGCCGCCACCGGTACCTCCCTCCTCGGAACCTCCCACCGACAGGCCCCGGTCAAGAACCTGGTCGGCTCGGTGCGCCAGGGCGTCCGGGACCTCTTCTCCCTCCCCGAGGGCTACGAGGTGATCCTGGGCAACGGCGGCTCCACCGCCTTCTGGGACATCGCGACCGCCGGTCTGATCGAGCGGAAGTCCCAGCACCTCACCTTCGGCGAGTTCTCGTCCAAGTTCGCGACGGCCGCGAAGCTCGCGCCGTGGCTGGACGCGCCGTCCGTGATCTCCTCCGAGCCGGGGACGCACCCCGAGCCGGTCGCCGAGGCGGGCGTGGACGTGTACGCGTACACGCACAACGAGACCTCGACGGGTGTCGCCGCGCCCATCAAGCGCGTCGCGGGCGCCGACGAGGGTTCACTCGTCCTGGTGGACGCGACCTCGGGCGCCGGCGGTCTGCCGGTGGACATCACCGAGACCGACGTCTACTACTTCGCCCCGCAGAAGTCCTTCGCCTCCGAAGGCGGCCTGTGGCTGGCCGCGTTCTCCCCGGCGGCGCTGGAGCGCGCGGCCCGCGTGCACGCCTCCGGTCGGCACATCCCGGAGTTCTTCTCGCTGCCGACGGCGATCGACAACTCGGTCAAGAACCAGACCTACAACACCCCCGCGCTGTCCACCCTCTTCCTGCTGAACCAGCAGCTGGAGTGGATCAACGGCCAGGGCGGACTGGACTGGGCGACCTCCCGTACGGCGGCCAGCGCGGCCAACCTGTACGGCTGGGCCGAGGCGTCGAAGTACGCGGAGCCCTTCGTCACGGACGCCTCGAAGCGCTCGTCGGTCATCGGCACGATCGACTTCTCGGACGACATCGACGCGGCCGCGATCGCCAAGGTGCTGCGCGCCAACGGCATCGTGGACACGGAGCCGTACCGCAAGCTGGGCCGCAACCAGCTGCGCGTGGCGATGTTCCCGGCGATCGACCCGGCGGACGTGCTGGCGCTCACCGCCTGCATCGACCACGTGATCGAGAAGCTCTGACCGTACGGTCCGGCCCCGCGCCGCACCGCGCCGCACCGCTCACGCGTGAGCCTTCCGGAACCCCCGGTGACGATTCGTCACCGGGGGTTCCGGCGTTCGTACGGTCCCCCCTCCCCCGACCCGCTCCGACCCGCCCCGGCCTCCGGGACTTTGGTCCCAAAAATCGGGGCAAAGAGCCCGCAAACGGAACATCCCCACCCCCCTGCCCGCCTGCGGATTCACCCCTCGGGACCTTTGGCAGGCCCCCTCCCCACCCGCCCGGAGCCCTGCAACCGAGCGCCCCAAGATGTCCCTCATGTCTGGTGTGCCGGGAAAAACCCCGGCCCGTTCAGGAGGAAATCCCATGCGCAAGGCACTTACCTTCTCGGCGATCGCCCTCGCCTCCTCGATGGCCCTGGCGGTCCCCACCGTCGCCTTCGCCGCCGATGCCAGCCCGACGGCGTCGAGCAGCCCCAGCAAGGACGCCCACGCCGCGCCGGCAGCCCTGAAGCTGTCGACCTCCACCGCCAAGCCGGGCGACTCCATCCAGCTCTCGATGGAGGTGCCGGACGGTTCGACCAACCTCTCCATCTCCTCCAAGGCGCTGGACGACGTCAAGATGACCGACGGCCGGGGCGCCACCGCCAAGGTCGCCGACGTGGCCGCGGGCCCCTACGGCATCTCCCTCACGGGCACGGGCCCCGACGGCAAGAAGATCCAGGCCAGCGCCCAGCTCACGGTCAAGTCCGGCAAGCCGGACCCCAAGCCGCAGCCGTCCACCCTCCAGCTCTCCACCGAGTTCGGCCACCCCGGTGACAAGGTCGTCGTCACCGTCAAGACCACCGAGAAGAGCGCCTCCGTCAAGTCGGACGCCTTCGGCGGCACGGTGAACCTGAAGAACGACGGCAAGGGCACCTGGACCGGCACCGCGATCGTCGCCAAGGACGTGAAGACCGGCTACTACCCCGTCGACGCCTTCGCCGGCGGCAAGAAGTTCGACACGGTCAAGTTCTCCACCGAGGCCAAGGGCGGCAAGGGCGACCACGACCTCAAGCCCCTGAACCCGAGCGAGCACAAGAAGCCCAAGGGCTCCGTGAACACCGGCCAGGCCCCCGTCGGATACGTCGCCGAGGACACCGCGAACCATGGCTGAGCAGCTCCTCAGTCGCCCCCGGGGCGGCCGCGCACGACGCGCGGCCGCCCTGGCGGGCGCCGCCGGCCTCGCCGCCGTCCTCGTCACCGGCTGCTCCGGCAGCGGCACCGACACCAAGTCCGCACCGGCGGGCGCCTCGAACGCCTCGGTCCTGGAGCCGTCCGTACCGGACCACATCAAGATCCCGGACATCAAGGTCGACGCCACGCTCGACACGGTCGGCCTCGACGCCCAAGGCGTCATGCGGGAACCGGACATGGCCAAGCCGAAGGACGCGGCCTGGTACAAGGAGGGCCCCACCCCCGGGGAGAAGGGCGCCGCGGCCGTCGTCGGCCACATGGACACCCCCCAGGCCCCCGAAGCCGTCTTCTTCAACCTCAAGCGGCTGAAGAAGGACGAGAAGATCGAGATCCACCGGGCCGACGGCAGCACCGCCGTCTTCGCGGTGGACCACGTCGAGACCTACAAGAAGGACGCGTTCCCCACCGACACGGTGTACGGGGACACGCACGGCAAGGCCGAACTGCGCCTGATCACCTGCGGCGGCAACCTCACCAACGACCGCCACTGGGATTCCAACGTCGTGGTCTTCGCCCACCTCACCGGCAGGGCGTAGGCCGGGCCGGTACCGCGCGCGGCCCGGCGCGACCGGGCCGCCGCGACCGCGATACCTTCGGGGCTTCGGCATTCGATGAATGCGGTACAGCTGGGAGGCAGCGGCGTGAGCGTGCGAGTAACGGCGGCCGAAGGCGGCGTGGACCCCTTCGGGACGGCCCGGCTGCGACGCGGAGTCCTCGATTCCTGGGGCGCGGGCCCGACCCGTTTCCGGGAGGACGCCAACGCCGAGGAGGACCTGGCGCTCGGCGGCTACCGGGACCGGCTCGTCGTCGAGCTGGCCCAGAACGCGGCCGACGCCGCCGCCCGGGCCCACACCGCCGGGCGACTGCGGCTCACCCTGCACTCCGGGGAGGGCGGCCACGGCGTGCTCGCCGTCGCCAACACCGGTGCCCCGCTGGACGCCACCGGCGTGGAGTCCCTGAGCACCCTGCGCGCCTCCGCCAAGCGCGAGGCCGCCGGGGAGCGGCCCGGCGAGAGCGCCTGGGACAGCGTCGGCCGCTTCGGCGTCGGCTTCGCGGCCGTCCTCGCCGTCACCGACGAACCCGCCGTCCTCGGCCGGCACGGCGGGGTCCGCTGGTCCCTGGCCGAGGCGCGCGAGTTGGCCCGGGGCGCCTCCCAGGGCAGCCCCGGCCTCGGCGACGAACTGCGCCGCCGCGACGGCCACGTCCCGCTGCTGCGGCTGCCGTTGCCCGCCGAGGGCACCGCGCCCGACGGCTACGACACCGTGGTGGTCCTGCCGCTGCGCGACGCGGCCGCCGCCGACCTCGTCGAGCGACTGCTGGCCGGGATCGACGACGCGCTGCTGCTGACCCTGTCCGGGCTGACCGAGGTGGTCGTGGAGACCCCGGCGGGCGTGCGCACCCTGCGCCGCCGCGCGGAGGGCCCGTACACGGTCATCGAGGACAGCGCCGGTGACGGCGCCGTACGGCGTTGGCGCACCGTGCGGGACACCGGCGCCATCGCCCCCGAACTCCTCGCCGACCGGCCCGTCGAGGAACGGCTGCGGCCCGCCTGGTCCGTGTCCTGGTCCGTGCCCGTCGACGCGGACGGCGCGCCCGTGCGCCCGGCCACCGCGCCCGTCGTGCACGCGCCGACCCCCACCGACGAACCCCTCGGCATCCCCGCGCTGCTCATCGCGACCCTGCCGCTGGACACCGCCCGCCGCCACCCCGCGCCCGGGCCGCTGACCGACTTCCTGGTGCAGCGCGCCGCCGACGCCTACGCCGCGCTCCTCGGCGCGTGGGAACCGGTGAGCACCGCCCTGGTGGACCTGGTGCCCGGACCGCTCGGCAAGGGCGAGTTGGACGGCGCGCTGCGGGCCGCCGTGCTGGAGCGGCTGCCCCGGACCGCCTTCCTCGCCCCGGCCGCCGTGCCCGCCGCCGCGCCCGACGCGGATCCGGAGGAGGGCCGGGCCGCGCTGCGCCCCTTCGAGGCCGAGGTGGTGGAGGGCGCGGGCGCCGACACCGTGCGCGTCCTGGCAGAGGTGCTGCCGACCCTGCTCCCCGCCGGGCTGGAGCGGCGCGCCGAGCTGCGCACCCTGGGCGTCGGGCGGCTCCCGCTGGGCGACGCCATCGAGCGGATCGCGGGCGCGGACCGGCCGCCGCACTGGTGGTACCGGCTGTACGACACCCTCGCGGGCGTGGACCCCGACCGCCTGTCGGGCCTGCCGGTACCGCTGGCACCGAGCGCCGAAGAGCCCGCGGGCGCGGGCGGGTTCGCGGAGCCCGACGGCTACGACGCCTTCGGCGAACCGGAACGCTCCGCCGCCCCCGGCATCCGCACCGCCATCGGCCCGCGGCACGTCCTGCTCCCCGGCCCCGACACCCCCGTCGGGCTGACCCGGCTCGGCCTCAAGGTGGCCCACCCGGACGCCGCGCACCCGCTGTTGGAGAAGCTGGGCGCGCTGCCCGCGACCCCGCGCGCCGTGCTGGGCACCCCGCAGGTGCGGGCCGCGGTGGCCGCTTCGCTGGACGCGGGCGAGATCTGGGACGAGGACGCGCCCGACCCCGACGAGCTGGCCGACATCGTGCTCGGCCTGGTCCGCGACGCCGCCCTCGCGCCCGGTGACGAACCCTGGCTGGGCGCCCTCGCACTGCCCGACGAGGACGGCGAACCCACCCCCGCCGGCGAACTGCTGCTGCCCGACAGCCCGTTGGCCTCGGTGATCCGCGAGGACGAGATCCCGTACGTCGACGGCGAACTGGCCGCGAAGTGGGGGGCGGACACGCTCGCCGCGTGCGGGGTGCTCGCCACCTTCCAGCTGGTACGGGCCACCGACGTGGTGCTCGACCCGGACGAACTGGAGCCGCGCGAGGGCGACTTCGCCGAGCCGGACGACGCGGGGCTGCTGGACGCGGTGGACGTCTGGTGCGAGGACCTGCTCGACCAGCTCCCCGAGACCCCGCTCCCGCCGGTCGCCACCGAGCTGATCGCCGTACGGGACCTGGACCTGGTCGACGACGACTGCTGGCCGCGCGCGCTGGCCATGCTCGCGCAGCCGCCGCTGCGGGACGCCCTGACCCAACCGGTGCGGGTGTTGCTTCCCGACGGGACCACGCGGTCGGTGCGCTCGTACACCGCGTGGTGGCTGCGCGACCACCCCGTGCTCGACGGCCGCCGCCCGGCCGGGCTGCGCGCGGCGGGCGGGGACCCGCTGCTCGCCGGGCTGTACACCCCGGCCGACGCCACCGGTTTCGAGGACGAGCAGGTCCTGCGGGCGCTGGGCGTACGGACCTCCGTGGCCGCCCTGCTGGAGGAGCCCGGCGGCGCGGCCGAGCTGCTGGGGCGGCTCGGCGACCCGGACCGCGAGGTGAGCGGGCACCAACTGCACGCCCTGTACGGGGCGCTGGCGGACCTGGACCCCGAGCAGGTCACGCTGCCCGACGTGCTGCGCGCGGTGGAGGACGGCGAGGTGGTCGTGGTGGACGCGGCCGACGCGCTGGTCGCGGACGCGCCGGACCTGCTGCCGCTGGCCGCGGGGCTGCCGCTGCTGCCGGTGGCTCCGGCGCGGGCGGCCGACCTGGCGGAGCTCTTCCAGGTGCGGCGGCTGTCGGACACGGTGGCCGCGGGGGTCGACGCCCCCGGGGCGGAGCACGACGTGCCGGAGCCGGTACGGGTCCTGCTCGGGCCGGGCACGCCGGCGACGTACGTCGAGCACGAGGAGCTGCTCGCGGGCGGGGTCGAGCTGGACTGGCGGCGCACGCCGGACGGCACGGTGCATGCGGCCACGCTGGAGGGGGTGGCGGCCGGTCTCGCCTGGGCGGCGGGCCAGTGGCCGCGCCGCTTCGAGGTCGCCGCCCTCCTGGAGGACCCCTCCCGCACCCCCGAACTGGCCCGCGACCGCTGGTTCGACTGACCCCGCGCCTCAATCGCCGGCGAGGCCGAGGTCGGGCACCCGATCCAGCCCGCCCGGCGTTCGAGGGCCCGCCGGAGGCCGGTGCCTCCGGCGGCGCTGAAACAACCCAGCCCGCCCGGCGTTTGAGGGCCCGCCGGAGGCCCCACCGGGCCACGGCCCGGACACCCGCGCCAGCGCACCCAGGACCTGCCCGGTCCAGCCTCCGGCGGCGCCTCAAACGCCGGCGGGGCTGGATGGGTCAGCCCGCCCGGCGATTGAGGGTGGGGTGGCTAGGCCGGGAAGCGGCGGTCTACCCAGCGGAAGACGAGTTCGATCAGGGCGGAGGCGACGACCGCGATGCCGACGGCGGTCCACGGCATCACGGCCCCCTCCAACTTCAGCTGGAAGAAGTCCTGGAGCCACGGCACCACCAGGACGACCAGGAAGGCGAACCCCATCGCACCGACCAGCGCGACCCGCCACCACGTGTACGGCCGCGCGATGATCGCCAGCACCCACATCGAGGTCAGGAACAGCGCCAGCGTCGCCGCACTGGTCTCGGCCTTGAGGGAGTCCGGCCCGGTGTAGTGGGCCCGCGCGATCAGGTACGTCACGAAGGTGGCCACGGCCGCGATCGCCCCGCCCGGAATCGCGTACCGCATCACGCGTTTCACGAAGTGCGGCTGCGCCCGCTCCCGGTTCGGCGCCAGGGCCAGGAAGAAGGCGGGGATGCCGATGGTGAGCGTGGACAGCAGGGTCAGGTGGCGCGGCAGGAACGGGTACTCGACCTGGCTGCACACCACCAGCACGGCCAGCAGCACCGAGTAGACCGTCTTGGTCAGGAAGAGCGTCGCCACCCGGGTGATGTTGCCGATCACCCGGCGCCCCTCGGCCACCACCGAGGGCAGGGTCGCGAAGCTGTTGTTGAGCAGCACGATCTGCGCCACCGCACGGGTCGCCTCGGACCCGGAGCCCATCGAGACCCCGATGTCGGCGTCCTTGAGCGCGAGGACGTCGTTGACCCCGTCGCCCGTCATGGCCACGGTGTGGCCCTTGGACTGGAGGGCCGCGACCATGTCCCGCTTCTGCTGCGGGGTGACCCGCCCGAAGACCGAGTTCTCGTCGAGGACCTTGGCCAGCTCGTCCCGGTCGGTCGGCAGGTCGCGGGCGTCGACGGTGTTCTCGGCCCCCGGCAGCCCCAGCTTGGCCGCGACCGCGCCGACCGAGACCGCGTTGTCGCCGGAGATGACCTTCGTGTGGACGTTCTGCTCGTCGAAGTAGCGCAGGGTGTCGGCGGCGTCGGGCCGCAGCCGCTGCTCCAGCACCACCAGGGCGGTCGGCTTGACGGCGCTGGTGACCTGCTCGTCGTCCAGCTCGCGGGCGGAGCGGGCGAGCAGCAGGACGCGCAGGCCCTGTTCGTTGAGGTCGTTGATCTCGTCGAGGGCGGGATCGCCGACGGGCAGCAGGACGTCGGGGGCGCCGAGCAGCCAGGTGGAGTTCTCGCCGTCGCCCTCGCTGAAGCTGGCGCCGCTGTACTTGCGGGCGGAGGAGAAGGGCAGCGACTCGGTGCAGCGCCACTCCTCGCTGTCGGGGTAGGCGTCGATGATGGCCTGGAGGCTGGCATTGGGGCGCGGGTCGGACTCGCCGAGGGCGCCGAGGACCTTCTTCACGTACGCCGCGTCCGCGCCGCCGAGCGGGCGCAGCTCGGTGACGTCCATGCCGCCCTCGGTGAGGGTGCCGGTCTTGTCGAGGCACACGACGTTCACGCGGGCGAGGCCCTCGATGGCGGGCAGCTCCTGCACCAGGCACTGCTTGCGGCCGAGCCGGATGACGCCGATGGCGAAGGCCACGGAGGTGAGCAGGACCAGCCCCTCGGGGATCATCGGGACGATGCCGCCGACGGTGCGGGCGATGGAGTCCTTGAGGTTGGAGTCCTTGCCGACCAGCTGGCTGATGATCAGGCCGATGGAGGTCGGGATCATCATCCAGGTGACGTACTTGAGGATGGTGGAGATGCCGGTGCGCAGCTCGGAGTGGACGAGCGTGAAGCGGGAGGCCTCTTCGGCCAGCTGGGCGGCGTAGGCCTCGCGGCCCACCTTGGTGGCGGTGAAGGCGCCGCCGCCGGCGACGACGAACGAGCCGGACATCACGGGGTCGCCGGGCTTCTTGAGGACGGGGTCGGCCTCGCCGGTGAGCAGCGATTCGTCGATCTCCAGGCCGTCGGCCTCGCCGGTGACGCCGTCGACGACGACCTTGTCGCCGGGGCCGAGCTCGATGACGTCGCCGAGGACGATCTCGGAGGTGGAGATCTCGGCGGTGGCGCCGTCGCGGCGGACGCTCGGTTTGGCCTCGCCGATGACGGCGAGGCCGTCGAGGGTCTTCTTGGCGCGCAGTTCCTGGATGATGCCGATGCCGGTGTTCGCGATGATCACGAAGCCGAAGAGGCTGTCCTGGATCGGCGCGACGAAGAGCATGATCACCCAGAGCACGCCGATGATCGCGTTGAACCGGGTGAAGACGTTGGCCCGGACGATGTCCGGGGTGGAGCGCGAGGAGCGCACGGGGACGTCGTTGACCTCACCGCGGGCGACCCGTTCCGCGACCTCGGCGGTGCTCAGGCCGCCGGCCCGGAACCGCGGGGCGGGCGGGGCCACCGGGTGCACCGGGTCCAGCTCCGCCCCTGCGTCGATGGCGGTGGTGCCGGCGCTGGTGCCGCCCGGCTCCGGCCCGTCGGAATCTATCCTCGCCCGCTGCGTCATGCTTTCGACGGTAAAGGGCCTTCGAACGGTTCACCCGCCGAGCAGTACGAAGATCAGACTTCGGGATGACCCGAATCGTCCCCCGGTACGCCCTTCAACGGGCCGTCTGGTTCCCGGGGGGCTTGACTGCGACCCCCGACGCCTGTTCGGCCGCTCGGGTCTACCGGGTCCCGGACCGCGGGGTCTCGGACCGCGGGGTCTCGGACCGCGGGGTCTCGGACTGGGCGGTCTCGGACTGGGCGGTCTCGGACTGCGGGGTCTCGGACTGCGGGGTCTCGGCCGCCCGGGCGGCCGCGTGGCGCTTGAGGGCCGCGTCGCGGCCGCGGACGTACCAGATGCCGATCAGGCCGAGCACGCCGCCCGCAGCGCAGCACCACACCCACCACAGCAGGTCGTGGTCCGCGAACCAGCCGTAGAACGGCAGCTGGACGAGGAAGAGCGCGAACCAGAGGATCGTGCCACCGGTGACGGTCGCGACGATCGGGCCCTCCAGGGGCTCGGGCGCCTCGTGCTGTGCGGTCCATTTCGCCATGTCACCAGTCTATTGGGCGCCCGCCCGGGGCCCACGGCGGGCGGCCGGTCGCCGCCGAGCCGCCTCCACTCCCCTTTCACCCCTTGGCTCTACGCGCGGAGATGGACGCCACAGTTCTCATCTGTTCATACTGAAACGGTTTGCCTATGACGGGTTTCATTCGTACGAACCCACCAAAACGAACCAGTTTGAGGACCGCATGAGCACCTCGGCACCTGCCGCGGCCCCCACTCCGACGCCCACCAACGGCGTCGACCGCTACTTCAAGATCTCGGAGCGCGGTTCCACCGTCGCCCGCGAGATCCGGGGCGGCTTCGCCACCTTCTTCGCGATGGCGTACATCATCGTGCTGAACCCGATCATCCTCGGCAGCGCGAAGGACATGTACGGCCACCAGCTCGACGGCGGCCAGCTGGTCACCGCCACCGTGCTGACCGCGGCCTTCTCCACCCTGCTGATGGGCGTCATCGGCAACGTGCCGATCGCCCTCGCGGCCGGGCTCGGCGTGAACACCGTCGTCGCCCTCCAGCTCGCCCCGCGCATGAGCTGGCCCGACGCGATGGGCATGGTGGTCCTGGCCGGTTTCGTCGTGATGCTGCTGGTCGCCACCGGGCTGCGCGAGCGGGTCATGAACGCCGTGCCGCTGGGCCTGCGCAAGGGCATCGCGATCGGCATCGGCCTCTTCATCATGCTGATCGGCCTGGTCGACTCGGGCTTCATCTCCCGCATGCCCGACCTCGCGCACACCACGGTCCCGCTCCAGCTGGGCAGCAACGGACACCTGCACGGCTGGCCCGTGCTGATCTTCGTCGTCGGCGTCCTGCTCACCCTGGCGCTGATCATCCGCAAGACGCCCGGCGCGATCCTGATCTCGATCGTCGCCATGACCGTCGTCGCGGTCGTCGTCCAGCTGGTCACCGAGCTGCCGAACGAGGCCTGGGGCCTGACGGTCCCCGAGCTGCCGGGCAACCCCGTGGCCGCGCCCGACTTCGGGCTCGTCGGCCAGGTCAGCCTCTTCGGCGGCTTCCACAAGGTCGGGGTGCTGACCGGCGTCCTCTTCGTCTTCACCGTGCTGCTGTCGTGCTTCTTCGACGCGATGGGCACGATCCTCGGCGTCGGCGACGAGGCCAAGCTGATCGACAAGGACGGCAACTTCCCCGGCATCAACCGGGTCCTGCTGATCGACGGCCTCGCCGTCGCCTCCGGCGGAGCGACCTCCTCCTCGGCCACCACCTGCTTCGTGGAGTCCACGGCCGGCGTCGGCGAGGGCGCCCGTACCGGCCTCGCGAACGTCGTCACGGGCGGCCTCTTCACGGTGGCGCTGTTCCTCACCCCGCTCGCCACGATGGTCCCGTCGCAGGCCGCGACCCCCGCCCTGCTGGCGGTCGGCTTCCTGATCCTGGCGGGCTCGGTCAAGGACATCGACTGGAGCGACTTCACCGTCGCCGTCCCCGCCTTCCTGGCGATGACGATGATGCCCTTCACCTACTCGATCACCAACGGCATCGGCATCGGCTTCGTGAGCTTCTGCGTGCTGCGGCTGGCGACCGGCCGGGGCCGTGGGGTCCCGGTGGCCATGTACGTCGTGTCGGCGGTGTTCGTCTTCTACTACGCGATGCCCGCCCTGGGCCTCACGTGAGCCCCGGCCCCACGTGAGGATCACGTGAGGCCGTAGAACCTCTCCGTCTCGTCGACCGCCACCTTGAAGCGCTCGTCGAAGTCGTCGCGAATGAGCGTCCGGACCACATAGTCCTGGACGCTCATTCCGCGTTTGGAGGCGTGTTCCCGGAGCCGGTCCAGCAGCTCCCCGTCTATCCGCATGCTGAGCACATGAGTCCCCATGCCCACAGGGTCGGGCCACGGGGCGTGGACGCGTGTCACTTTCCGGAGCCGACTCACCCGTACGAGTGACGAAAAGAAGCCGGTGTTCTTTAGCTAGAGTAATGAGTTACTCTAATGAACATGCAAGACCTTTCCCATGGCGACGACGCCGCCGCCGTGAACGACCTCCGGTCCGCCGTGATGCGGCTCGGCCGACGCCTCAAGCACCAGCGCGTCGACGAGTCGCTCAGCCCGACCGAGATGTCGGTACTCGGCACCCTCGCCCGCTGTGGCCAGGCCACCCCCGGTGAGCTGGCCCGCCGTGAGCACGTACAGCCGCCCTCGATGACCCGCATCGTCGCGCTGCTGGAGGCCAAGGGACTGGTCCGGCTGGAGCCGCACCCCGACGACCGCCGCCAGAAGGTGGTCAGCCAGACCGAGGAAGCCGAGGCGATGCTCGAAGAGAGCCGCCGCAAGCGCAACGCCTTCCTGGCCGGGCTCGCGGCCGAGCTGACCGAGGACGAATGGGCCAAGCTCCGCGAGGCCGCACCCGTCCTGGAGAAGCTCGCGCACTTGTAACCGAACACGCCAGGAGGCGCACCCTTGAGTACGGGAAACGGAGCAGACTCCGCACCCGGCCACACATCCGCTCCTACCACGACGAAGTCGACGACCCCGAAGAGCTCGACGAACTCGACGAACTCGATGTTCAGCTCGCTGAAGATCCGCAACTACCGGCTCTTCGCCACGGGACAGGTCGTCTCGAACACCGGCACCTGGATGCAGCGCATCGCCCAGGACTGGCTGGTCCTGTCGCTGACCGGCTCGGCCAGTGCCGTCGGCATCACCATCGCGCTGCAGTTCCTGCCGATGCTGATGTTCGGCCTCTACGGGGGCGTCCTCGCCGACCGGCTGCCCAAGCGGCCGCTGCTGATCGCCACCCAGAGCGCCATGGGCCTCACCGGCATCGCGCTCGCCGCGCTCACCCTCGCCGGACACGTCCAGGTCTGGCACGTCTACCTGGCCGCCTTCCTGCTCGGCCTCGTCACCGTCGTCGACAACCCGGCCCGGCAGTCCTTCGTGTCCGAGATGGTCGGCCCGGACCAGCTCGGCAACGCCGTCAGTCTGAATTCGGCCAACTTCCAGTCCGCGCGGCTGGTCGGCCCGGCGATCGCCGGCGTGCTGATCACCGCCGTCGGCTCCGGCTGGGCCTTCCTGCTGAACGGCCTGTCCTTCGCCGCGCCGATCGCGGGGCTGCTGCTGATGCGGGCGCACGAGCTGCACCGCACGGAGGTCCAGCCGCGGGCCAAGGGCCAGCTGCGGGAGGGCCTGCGCTACGTCGCGGGTCGGCCCGAGCTGATCTGGCCGATCGTGCTGGTCGGCTTCATCGGAACCTTCGGCTTCAACTTCCCGATCTGGCTGTCGGCCTTCACCAGTGACGTCTTCCACGGGGACGCGGGCACCTACGGCCTGTTCAACACGCTGATCGCGGCCGGCTCCCTCGCGGGCGCGCTGCTGTCGGCCCGGCGGGCGCAGTCCCGGCTGCGGGTGCTGGTCGCGGCGGCCGTGCTGTTCTCCGTGCTGGAGATCGTGACCGCCTTCGCGCCGGGGTTCTGGCTGTTCGCGCTGCTGCTGGTGCCGATCGGGATGTTCGGGCTGACGGTCAACGTCACCGCGAACTCCAGCGTCCAGATGGCCACCGATCCCGAGATGCGGGGGCGGGTCATGGCGCTGTTCATGATGGTCTTCACCGGGGGTACGCCGGTGGGCGCGCCGCTGGTCGGTTGGGTGACGGACACCTACGGGGCGCGGATCGGCATGGCGGCGGGCGGTGCGGTGGCGCTGGTCGCCGCGCTGGCGATCGGGCTCGTGCTGTCCCGGGTCGGGAACCTCCGGCTCCGTGTGGACCGCCACCACGGCCTGGCCCTGGTCCCCCGCCAGCCCTCCCGAACCCTGGTCCCCGCGGCCTAGCCCTTACCGGGCCGGAATCCACCCGGCCCGCCGGGCTGGGATTGCCCCCTGCGGGCGGGCCGGATGGGCAAGCGCCGGCACACCCAGCCCCGCCGGCGTTTGAGGCGCCGCCGGAGGCCCACGAGCCCGCAGCCGCCCGACGTGCCTCCGGCGGGCCCTCAAACGCCGGGCGGGCTCGGGGGCCTGCCCGGAGGGTGGGGGTGGGGGCTAAGGTCGGGGGATGAGACTGTTCGCGGCCGTGTTGCCGCCCGCGAGGGCCACCGCGGAGCTGGCGACGGCCGTCCGCGCCGTCTCCGCCGCACCGGACCTCCGCTGGACCGCACAGGCCGGCTGGCACTACACCCTCGCCTTCATGGGCGAGGTCGGGGAGGACCTCCTCCCCGACCTCCACGCCCGCCTGGCACGGGCCGCCGCGAAGACGACCCCCTTCACGCTCCGCGTGCACGGCTCGGGACACTTCGGCGACCGCGCCCTCTGGGCCGGCGCGGCCGGCGGCCTGGACGGCCTGCGGATGCTCGCCGAGGCCGCCGACGCCGCCGCCCGGCGGGCCGGCGTACCCATGGAGCAGCACCACCGCTACACCCCGCACCTCACCCTGGCCCGCAGCTCCGAAGGGACGGACCTGCGCCCGTACACCGAGGCCCTCGCCGGCTTCGAGGGCACGCCGTGGCCGGTGCGCGAGCTGAGCCTGGTGCGCAGCAACCTCACCCCGGCGGACGGGCCCCGCTACGACGTCGTCGGGGCCTGGCCGCTCGGCGGCTGACCCCGACGCGTTAGTCTCAACAGGTGGATCCCAAGACCCGTAACCGTGTGATGGCCGGTGTGCTCGTGCTGATGTTCGTCGTCGTGGCGGTGGCCGCCGCCGTCGGACAGTAGGCGGCGGCCACCGTACCCGCCGCTACCAGGCGAAGGCCTCCGGCGAGGCACCCGGTCCCGGGAAGATCTCGTCGAGGCCGTCCAGCACCTCCTGCGAGAGCTCCAGCTCGACCGCGCGCAGCGCGGAGGCGAGCTGCTCCGGCGTACGCGGCCCGACGATCGGGCCGGTGATGCCGGGGCGGGTCAGCAGCCAGGCGAGGGCCACGTCACCGGGCTCCAGGCCGTGCTTGTCGAGCAGGTCCTCGTACGCCTGGACCTGCGCCCGCACCGTGCTGTTGGACAGCGCGTCCGCCGAGCGGCCCGAGGCGCTGCGACCCGATTCCGCGGACTTGCGGATGGCACCGCCGAGCAGCCCGCCGTGCAGCGGGGACCAGGGGATGACCCCGAGCCCGTACGCCTCGGCGGCCGGGATGACCTCCATCTCGGCGCGCCGCTCGGCCAGGTTGTAGAGGCACTGCTCGGTGACCAGGCCCAGCCGCCCGAGCCGCGCCGCCGCCTCGTTGGCCTGGGCGATCTTCCAGCCGGGGAAGTTGGAGGAGCCCGCGTAGAGGATCTTGCCCTGCTGGACCAGGACCTCGACGGCCTGCCAGATCTCCTCGAAGGGGGTGTTCCGGTCGACGTGGTGGAACTGGTAGACGTCGATGTAGTCCGTGTTCAGGCGCTTGAGGCTGGCCTCGACGGCCCGCCGGATGTTCAGCGCCGAGAGCCGGTCGAAGTTCGGCCACGGGTCGCCCTCGGCGGCCATGCTGCCGTAGACCTTGGTGGCGAGGACCGTCTTCTCGCGGCGGCCGCCGCCCTGGGCGAACCAGGTGCCGATGATCTCTTCGGTGCGGCCCTTGTTCTCACCCCAGCCGTAGACGTTGGCGGTGTCGAAGAAGTTGATCCCGGCTTCGAGCGCGGAATCCATGATCGCGTGGCTTTCCGGCTCCCCGGTCTGGGGGCCGAAGTTCATCGTGCCGAGGACAAGTCGGCTGACCTTGAGGCCGGTGCGTCCGAGCTGCGTGTACTTCATGGGGCCCAAGCCAACTGCTTGGAGCGCGCTCGAAGCAAGACCCCTCGGTGAAGGGCGTGTTACAGCCCCCGAGGACCCCCGACCGCCGCGTACGGCGCCCCGATGCCCCAGGCCTGGTGCATGACGGCCGCGAACTCGCCGGCGAGCCGGTGTTCGCCCGAGGCGCTGGGGTGGGTGCCGTCGTAGGTGTCGTGGCTCAGGGCGTAGCCCTGCGGGCGCGCGGCCAGCAGCAGCGGCGAGGCGTCGGTGGAGAGGTCGGCGACGGCCTTGGCGAGCAGCTCGTTGAAGCGGGCCACCTCGGTGGCGAAGGGCGCGTCGACGTCGGCGCGGACGTTGGGGATGACCGGGAGCAGCACCATCCGGATGCGGGGGCGCGCGGCCCGGGCCTCGGCGACGAACAGCCGGACGTTGGCGGCGGTCTGCTCGGCGTCCGTGTAGAAGCCGAGGTCGATCAGGCCGAGGGAGACGAGCAGCACGTCCGGCCGGTGGGTGCGGGCGGCGTCGCCGATGAGCGGGACCATGTGCTGCCAGCCCTCGCCCCAGCCGGCCAGGTGGCGGCGGGCGTGCTCGGGGAAGTCGGGGTCGGCGTAGACGTGGCTGGTCGGCGCGTCGGCGCAGGTGTCGTAGACCTCGCTGCGCGGACCGACGATCTCGTGGGGGCCGCCGAAGTGGGCGCTCAGGTGCTGCCACATCCGGTAGCGCCAGGTGAAGTCGCCGGCGCGTCCGATGGTCATGGAGTCGCCGACGAACATGAAACGCATCCGGTCATCATCGCGGATCACCGCCCGGCTGCCCACGTGATGCCGGACACGCGGGTACGCGGGTTCGCGCGCGGGCCTGGCAGGCTGGGGGGATGCGCCCGCTCCTGCCTGCCGCCGCCGTCACCACCGCCGTTGCCGTCGCCTTCGCCCTCGCGGCGGGGGCCGGTGTCGCGGTCGCCGCCGGGTCGCCGGCGCCCGCCCCGGGGTCCTCCTCCTTCACGATCTCGGACCCGCGGATCAAGGAGTCCAGCGGGTTGGCGGCGAGCAAGATCCATCCGGGGATCTACTGGACGCACAACGACAGCGACGACGGGCCGTACGTGTACGCCGTCGACTCGGCCACGGGCCGTACGGTCGCCCGCGTCACGATGGAGGGCGTCGGCGCCCCGCGCGACGTCGAGGCGATCTCGCTCGGCCCGGACGGGCAGCTCTACGTCGGGGACATCGGCGACAACCTGGGCGGCACCTGGGACCACGTGTGGATCTACCGCTTCCCGGAGCCGGCGCAGCTCGGCGACGTGACGGTCAAGCCGGTGCAGTTCACGGTGCGTTACGCGGACGGGCCGCGCAACGCCGAGGCCCTGATGGTCCATCCGGTGACCGGGCGGGTGTACATCGCGAGCAAGAGCGAGGACAAGGGCGGGCTGTACGAGGGGCCCGAGCGCCTGTCGGCTTCGGGGAGCAACGAGTTCCGCCGGGTCGCGGACGTGCCGTGGGTGACGGACGGGGCGTTCTCGCCGGACGGCGGGAGCCTGACGCTGCGCGGGTACTTCTTCGCACGGACCTTCCCCTGGAAGGACGGCAAGCCGCAGGGCGAGGGGGCCCGGGTGGACGCGCCGTGGCAGGGGCAGGCGGAGTCGGTGACGTACACGCCGGACGGCCGGACGCTGATGTTCGGGTCGGAGGGGGCGAACAGCCGGGTGGTGGCGGTACCTGTGCCGGTGCCGGTGCCCTCGCCGGGGGGGTCGAAGGGTGCGGTGCCCTCGCCGGGGGCCACGGGGGGCTCCGCGGGGGCGGGGGCGGCGGCCCCGGGGGAAGGCGGCAACTTCACCGTGGGGGCCATGGTGTTGGTCGGGGCCACGCTGCTCGTGCTGCTGGGCAAGCGCGTGGTCGGCCGCGGCCGCCGCCACGACTGACCAACACCACACGCCCCGGCGAGACCGGAGCCGGCCCGGGCCGGTAGCGCCTCCGGCGGCGCCTCAAACGCCGGCGAGGCTTGAGGCTGGCGGCCCCCGAACCACACCCAGCCCGCCCGGCGTTTGAGGGGGACGGCTCCCGGGC
>NZ_JBHWLC010000108.1:8857-22206 GCF_042730635.1 Streptomyces sp. NPDC059917 | reverse complement strand
GCACTGTATGGATACCGGGGACTGCACCAACAGGGGATGACCCCGCCCGAAACGCGCGCGGCGCGGGGGGCCCACCCCCCCCCCCCGGCGCCGCGCGCACCGCCTTCCCCGGTGGGGTGGAAGCACCGGTGGGGACGAGGGGCTTGAGTCTCCCGTGGGGGGAGGCGCGAAGGTGAGGGCATGGACGGCGACACGCTCTTCACGATCGGGGCCCTGGCCCGGCGGACCGGACTGACGGTCAAGACCATTCGGTTCTACTCCGACACGGGGATCGTGCCGCCGACGGACCGCAGCCCGACCGGCTACCGGCTCTACGACATCGGCGCACTGGCGCGGCTGGACCTGGTGCGCACCCTGCGCGACCTGGGGATCGACCTTGCCGTCATCCGGCGGGTGCTGGACCGCGAGGTCTCGGTGCCCGAGGTCGCGGCCGCGCACGCGGACGCCCTGGACGTGCAGATCCGCACACTGCGACTGCGGCGCGCGGTGTTGCGAGCGGTGGCCAAACGGGACTCCACCCCCGAGGAGATGGACCTCATGCACAAGCTCGCCAAACTCTCCGACGACGAACGCCGACGCCTCATCAGCGACTTCGTCGACGACACCTTCGGCGGGGTCGACGCCAACGCCGACTTCGTCGACATGATCCGCTCGGCCGCGCCCGAACTGCCGGAGGACCCCGAGCCCCACCAGGTCGACGCCTGGGTGGAACTCGCCGAACTCACCCAGGACCCCGACTTCCGCGCCGCCGTCCGCCGCATGGCGCGGTACC
Organism: Streptomyces sp. NPDC059917; assembly: GCF_042730635.1. Lineage (NCBI taxonomy): Bacteria > Bacillati > Actinomycetota > Actinomycetes > Kitasatosporales > Streptomycetaceae > Streptomyces > Streptomyces sp. NPDC059917. Next base: position 21,434 of record NZ_JBHWLC010000108.1, on the reverse strand, counting down.
AGGCGGCCGAGCGCGCCCGGGGCGACGTCACCGGCCTGCACCACGAGCTCACCGAGGCCGTCCGCGACGGCGTCGGCCGCGCGCTCGACGCCGGCACCGATCCGGCCTCGGCCGGGGCCGCGGCCGTGGTCGACGCCCTCACCGCCCGTTACGCGCGGACCTTCGACCGCGCCGACGACGCCGCCTTGCGGCACTGGCTGCTGAACCGCCTGGAGGTCGCCGGCGACCCGCGCGCGGAACGCTACTGGCACCTGTTGGCCGTGATCAACGGATGGCCCGCCCAGCCCAGCCTGGCACCGGTGTTCACCTGGTTCACGGCGGCCCTGCGCGCCCACACCCCCTAGCGGGTGTCCTACGGCCGCCCGGACGGCTCCGGCCCGACCACCCCCCACCGGGGCGGTCGGGCCGGAGCGCTCGGGCCAGGGCGCCCCTAGTCGTGCTTGAGGCTGAGCACCTCCGTCGCGGCGAAGGTCTCGTTCGCGGGACGGGCCTCGTAGTGGGGGGTGAGGACCTCGTCCAGCTCCTCGTAGGAGAAGGACTCCTTCGTCGTGTCGAACTTCGCGGCCACGCGCGGGCGCTCCATCACCACCACGATCCCGCCGTGCACGACGAAGAGCTGCCCGTTCGCCTTCGCCGAGGCCGGCGAGGCCAGGTAGCCCACCAGCGGCGAGACGTGCTCCGGCGCCAGCGCGTCGAGCTTGCCCTCCTCCGGCACCTGGAAGCCGGCGAAGACGTCCTCCGTCATCCGGGTACGGGCCCGCGGGCAGATGGCGTTGGCCGTGACCCCGTACTTGCCCAGCGCCAGCGCGGTCGAGGTGGTCAGCCCGACGATGCCGCCCTTGGCCGCCGCGTAGTTCGGCTGCCCGGCGGAGCCGCCGAGGAACGCCTCCGAGGAGGTGTTGACGATCCGGCCGTAGACCGGCCCGCCCGCCGCCTTCGAGCGCTCCCGCCAGTGCACGGACGCGAAGTGCGTGGTGTTGAAGTGGCCCTTGAGGTGGACCCGGATCACCGAGTCCCACTCGGCCTCCGACATCGAGAAGACCATCCGGTCGCGCAGGATGCCCGCGTTGTTGACCAGCACGTCGAGCTTGCCGAAGCTGCTCACCGCCAGCTCGACCAGCTCGCGGGCCTGCTCGAAGTCGGCCACGTCACCGAGGTGCGCCACCGCCTGCCCGCCCGCCGCGCGGATCTCGGCCGCGACCTCCTCGGCCGGGGCGGCCGAGGCCTCGCCGGAGCCGTCGCGGCCCGGCTGGCCGAAGTCGTTGACGACCACGCTCGCGCCGAGGCGGGCGAGTTCGAGCGCTTCGGCGCGCCCGAGCCCGCGCCCGGCGCCGGTGACGATCGCGGAAAGTCCCTCTAGGGGGAGCGACATGGTGCTCTTTCCTCTCGGGTCAGAGTTCGATGCAGGTGCGCAGGGCCACGCCGGTGCGCATCTGGTCGAGCGCGTCGTTGACCTCGGCCAGCCGCACCCGGTGCGTGATCAGGCCCGCCAGGTCCACCCGACCGGCCCGCCAGAGGTTGATGGTCCGCTCGTAGGACCGCAGCACGTCCCCGCCGCCGTACATCGAGGGGAGGATCTTCTTCTCGTCGAAGAAGAGCGAGAACATGTTGATCGAGTAGTTGTCGTCGAGGGCGCCCGCGCCGACCACCACGACCGAACCGCCGCGCCGGGTCATCTCGTAGGCCGTCTGCGTGGTCTGGGACTTGCCGACCACCTCGAAGACGTAGTCGAAGCCCTCGCCCGCCGTGATCCGGTTCTTGGCGTCGGCGAACGCCTCCGGCGAGACCGCCTCGGTCGCCCCGAACCGCAGGGCCGCCTCGCGCCGCGACTCGACCGGGTCCACGGCGATGATCTGCGCCGCGCCCTGCACCTTTGCGCCCTGGATGACGGAGATGCCGACGCCGCCGCAGCCGATCACCGCGACCGAGGAACCGGCCTGCACCTTGGCCGTGTTGATGGCCGCGCCGAGTCCGGTGGTCACCCCGCAGCCGATCAGGGCGGCGATGTCGAAGGGGACGTCGTCGGGAATCGGCACGGCGCAGCCCGCCGGGACCACCATCTCCTCGGCGAAGGTGCCCGTACCGGCGAAGCCGAAGATGTCGCTGTCCCCGCGGCGGAAGTTGGGCGTGGCGACGTTGCCGAAGGCCTCCAGGCACAGGTGCCCCTGGCCGCGCTTGCAGGACGGACAGTGACCGCAGGGCGGCAGCCAGCAGACCAGCACCCGGTCGCCGATCTTGTGGCTGGTGACCCCGTCACCGACGTCCACCACCTCGCCCGAGCCCTCGTGGCCGGGGATGAAGGGCGCGGGCTGCGGCAGCACCCCGCTCATCGCGGAGAGGTCGGAGTGGCACAGGCCGGTGGCCTTGATCCGGATCTTCACCTTGCCGGGGCCGAAGCCCACGGCCTCCATGTCCTCGACGACTTCGAGCTTGTCCTGGCCTATCTGGCTCTGGAGTGCTGCGCGCACGGTGCGGCTCCTCTTCCGGTTCCGGTTCTCGCTCTGCTGCTCGATCTCTCGTTGCGCGTGCGCGATCTCTCGCTACGCGTGCTCGACGACCGTGTCCGCCAGGACCGGCGCGTCGTCCCGCTCGGCGGCGGTCACCGACACCAGGACCCGGCCCGGCTCCTGCCACATCCGCATCCGGAGCGTCTCGCCCGGGAAGACGATCCCGGCGAAGCGCGTGCGGTAGGCGCGCACCCGGCTCACGTCCCCGCCCAGGACCGTGTCGACGACGGCCTTGAGGGTCATGCCGTACGAGCACAGCCCGTGCAGGATCGGCTGGTCGAAGCCGGCCAGCTTGGCGAACTCGGGGTCGGCGTGCAGCGGGTTCCAGTCGCCGGAGAGGCGGTACAGCAGCGCCTGCTCCTCGCGGATGCGCCGCTCCTCGACGCGGTCGGGCGCGCGCTCGGGCGCCTCGCCGCGGACCGAGGGACCGCGCTCCCCGCCGAAGCCGCCCTCGCCGCGCACGAAGAGCTGCGCGTCGCTGGTCCACAGCGGGCCGTCGGCGTCGGCGACCTCGGAGCGCAGCACGATGACGGCCGCCTTCCCCTTGTCGTAGACGGCCGCGACCTTGGACGTCGACGTGGCCTGCCCCTTGACCGGGATCGGCCGGTGCAGCTCGATGGAGTGGCCGCCGTGCAGGACGGCGGTCAGGTCGACCTGGATGCCGGGAGCGGCGAGGCCCCCGAGCATGGCCATGCCCGCGCCCGCGACCGTGGCGAAGCTGGGCAGGACGTGGAGCTTGGACTCCAGGGTGTAGCGCAACTCGTCGGGGTCGGTGGCCGGCAGGCCGGCGCCGAGGCCGAGGTGGTAGAGCTGGATGTCCTTGTGGTCCCAGCCGATGTCCCCCACGCGGGGGTCGGCGGCGAGGGCCTTGGCGGCATCGATCGGCATTGAGGATGCTGCTCCTTGTTCATCGGCGTGCGTCGTTCCACGGAGTGGAAGACCTCGGTGCGACCGTCCGCACCGTCGGCCGCACCGAGGTCGTATGCGGGTCGGCCCGAACGCGTTCTAGAACGCGTTCTAGGACCGATGAAGGAATGTATAACGCACGTCCCAGTACTTGGGAAGACTCCTGACCTCTCGTCAGTTTCCCCTTTGGCCGGGTGTGTTCCCCGCCGGTGTGCGCTCCCGGCGACCTACCCTGACCCCGTGAACGAAATGCCCCGGGAGCACCGGCCCACCAAGTCCCTGCGGGTCCTGCTGGTCCCGCCGGACCCGGCCCTGGCCCTGCGGCTCGGCCTCCAGCCGGACATCGAGGTGGTGGCCGACGCGATGGCCCGCCCGGCGGTGGCCCTGGTGGAGGACCCGGAGGCGGTGGCCGCCGTGCACGAGGACGACCCGGAGTGCGCGGTCCTGGTCGTGACGGGCTCGGCCCACCCCGGCCTCCTGGACGCGACCCTGACCGCGGGCGCGGCCGGCCTGGTCCCCCGCGACCTCCCGATCGAAGCCCTGGCCGACGCCATCCGCCGCGCCTCAACGGGCGAAACGGTCATCGACCCGGCACTCGGGCCACATCAGCCCGAAAAATAGCCCCGCCGGCGCTTGAGGCGCCCCCGGAGGGCCTAAGACCTGCGCAGCAGCGTCACCACCGCCGCGCCCCCCAGCCCGATGTTGTGCGCCAGCCCGACCCGCGCCCCCGCCACCTGCCGTGCCCCGGCCTGGTCCCGCAACTGCCACACCAGCTCCGCCGCCTGCGCCAGCCCCGTCGCCCCCAAGGGGTGCCCCTTGGAGATCAACCCCCCGGACGGGTTGACCACCCACCGCCCCCCGTACGTCGTCGCCCCGCTCTCCACCAGCTTCCCGGACGCCCCGTCCTCGCACATCCCCAGCGCCTCGTAGGTCAGCAGCTCGTTGACCGAGAAGCAGTCGTGCAGCTCGATGACGTCCACGTCCTCGATGCCGAGCCCGGAGCGCTCGAAGACCTGCCGCGCCGCGGCCGCCGTCATCGGCTTGCCGACCACGTCGATGCACGACCCGGACGCGAAGGACTCCCCCGTGTCCGTGGTCATCGACTGCGCCACGATCTCGACCGCCCGGTCCCCCAGCCCGTGCGCCTCCACGAACCGCTCGGAGACCACCAGCGCCGCCGCCGCGCCGTCCGAGGTCGGCGAGCACTGGAGCTTGGTCAGCGGCCGGTGGATGGTTTTGGCGGCGAGGATCTCCTCGACCGTGTAGACGTCCTGGAACTGCGCGTTCGGGTTGTTCGCCGAGTGCCGGTGGTTCTTCGCGCCCACCGCCGCCAGCTGCGCCTCGGTGGTCCCGTACCGCTCCATGTGCTCGCGCGCCGCGTTCCCGAAGATCTGCGCGGTCGGCGGGGTCATCTCGAAGCCGTGCCCGGCGGCCATGATCCCGTAGTGCCGGGCCACCGGGGACGTCTTGAAGTCGCCGCCGTCCGCGCCGCCGCCCAGCGCGCCCCGCTTCATCTTCTCGAAGCCGAGCGCGAGGACGCAGTCGTTGATCCCGCCCTCGACGAACTGCCGGGCCATCATCAGCGCCGTCGAGCCCGTCGCGCAGTTGTTGTTCACGTTGTAGACGGGGACCCCGCTCAGGCCCAGCTCGTACGCCGCCCGCTGACCGGCGGTGGAGGCCTGGAAGCAGTAGCCCACCGGCACCTGCTCGACCAGTGCGTAGTCCACGCCCGCGTCGGCCAGCGCCACGCTCCCGGCCTCCTTGACCATGTCCCAGTACTGCCAGTCCCGCGACTCCGGCTTCTCGAACTTCGTCATGCCGACGCCCACGATGTACGACTTCATTCCGCTGACTCCTAGTCCCGGGGAAGGCCGAGGATGCGCTCGGCCACGACGTTGAGCTGGACCTGCGTGGTGCCGCCGGCGATGGTCAGGCAGCGCGACATGAGCACTCCGTGCACCGCGCGCTCCCCCGCCCCCTCGCGCACGGCCCCCGCCGGGCCCAGCAGTTCGAGCGCGAGCTCGGCGGTCCGCTGCTGGTGCGGGGTCTGGACGAGCTTGCGCACGGACGCGCCCGCGCCCGGCTCCAGCCCGGACACCTGCTGGAGGGTGGTGCGCAGCCCGATGCAGGCCAGGGCGTGCGCTTCGGCGGCGAGCGCGCCGATCCGGGCGCGGCCCGCGCCGTCGAGGTCGGCCGAGCGGGCGATGAGCGCTTCCAGGCCGGTGTCGAAGGTCATCTGGTCGGCCATGTGGACGCGCTCGTTGCCGAGGGTGTTGCGGGCGACCTTCCAGCCGCCGTCGGCCGCGCCGACCAGCGCGTCGGCGGGCAGCTCGACGTCGTCGAAGTACACCTCGTTGAAGAGGGCCTCGCCGGTGATCTCCTTCAACGGGCGTACGTCGATCCCCCGCGCCCGTTTCATGTCGACGACGAAGTACCCGAGCCCCTTGTGCTTGGGCGCCTCGGGATCGGTCCGGGCCAGCAGGATCCCGAAGTCGGCGCTGTGCGCGGAACTCGTCCACACCTTCTGTCCGTTGACCAGCCAGGTGCCCCGCTCCGTGCGCTCCGCCTTGGTCCGCAGCGAGGCGAGGTCGGAGCCCGCGCCCGGCTCGGAGAAGAGCTGGCACCAGGTGACGTCCCCGCGCAGGGTCGCCAGCAGGTACCGCTCGCGCTGCTCGGGCGTCCCGTAGGCGAGCAGCGAGGGCACCACCCAGGTGGCGATGCCGAGGTCGGCGACCTTGACCCCGGCCTCCTTCAGCTCCTGCTGGACGACGAGCTGCTCGACCGGGCCCGCGCCGAGCCCGTAGGGCGGGGGCAGGTAGGGCGCGGCGTAGCCGGTGGGGGCGAGCACCCGGCGGGCGGCGGCCGGGTCGAGGCCGCGCGCGTCCGCGATGGCGCTGCGGGCCCGCTCCCGGTGGGTCTCGGCCTCCGCCGGGAGTTCCAGGCGCAGTTCGCGCCGCGCCCCGCCGGCGGCGAGGCGCACGGCCCGCACCCGGTGACTGTCGCCGGAGCCGAGGAGCTGGCGGGCGACCAGCGCGCGGCGCAGGTAGACGTGGGCGTCGTGCTCCCAGGTGAAGCCGATCCCGCCGAGGATCTGGATGCAGTCCTTGGCGCAGGAGTAGGCGGCGTCCAGGGCGGTCCCGGCGGCCAGCGCGGCGGCGAGCGAGCGGACGTCGGGCTCCTCGTCCAGCGCCTGGGCCGCGTCCCAGGCCAGCGCGCGGGCCTGCTCCAGGCGCACCAGCATGTCGGCGCACAGGTGCTTGATCCCCTGGAACTGCCCGATGGGGCGGCCGAACTGCTCGCGCACCTTGGCGTACGCGGTGGCGGTGTGCAGCGTCCAGGCGGCGGTGCCGCAGGCGTCGGCGGCGAAGAGCGCGCAGGCCGCGTCCCGCACGAGGGTCGCGTCCAGCGGCAGCAGCCGCCCGGGCGGTACGGCGACCCCGCGCGCCCGCACCTCGGCGGTGGGCCGGGTCGGGTCGGCGCTCTCGTGGGTGCGGATGTCCAGCGCGGCGGCGTCCACGGCGAACCAGAGGGTGCCGTGCGCGGCCTCCGCGGCCAGTACGACCAGGTCGGCCTCGCCCGCGCCGAGCACCGGGGGCGCGGTCCCGTCGAGCAGGTGCCCGCCGCCCTCGACGGCCACGGCGGTCAGCGTCCCGGGCCCCAGCGCCACGGCCCCGACCCGCCCCTCCAGCGGCTCGGCCCCGGCCCGCTGGAGGAGTACGGAGGCCAGTGCGCTCGGCAGGAACGGCCCGGGCAGCGCCCCGCGCGCGGCCTCCTCGACCACGACGGCGAGGTCGAGGAGGGTGCCGCCCTCCAGGTGCGGCGCGAGCAGCCCCGATTCGACGAGCGCGTCCCAGTGGGCGGGCCGCTCCCCGGCCCGCGGCACGGTGTCGAGGAGCTTGCGCACTTCCTCGGGCGGCACGGCGCGCGCCACCCAGCCGCGCATCGCGTCGGCCAACTCCCGCTGTTCCTGTGTGATTCCGATGCCCATGCGCGGCAGAGTAGAACACGTTCCATTCTGACGGAAGGTCAGAAATGAAACGTGTTCTCCCATGCCCCCGGTCCGGCGGCCGGGGCTCGGGGTGGACTCAGAGCGCCGCCAGACTTCCCCTCAGCTCGGTGACCTTGGCGGCGTTGCCGGTCTTCGCGTAGATCGCGAGGGCCCGTTCCCAACAGGAGCGGGCCTCCTCGCCTTCACCCAGCCCGGCATGAGCGCCGCCGAGGTAGGTCAGGGTGCGGGCGAGGCCGTAGTCGTCACCGATCCGTTCCTGAACGGCCCGCGCGCGCCGGTAGGCGTCGATGGCCTCGGGAATCCGCGCGGCCGCCTGCAGCACCTCGCCCCGGGTGGAGAGGCCGACGGCGAGCCCGAAGTGGTCTTCGGTCGCCCACTGGATCGCCTCGGCCCGGGTCAGCACTTCGAGCGCGTCCGCGTGGTGTCCGAGCGCTCCCAGGGCGTCGGCCATGTTGTTCAACGTCGCGGCCGTCTGTTCCGGGACACCGGCCCTCTCGTAGTGCTCCAGGGCCTGCTCGTAGTGGTCGATGGCCTGGGGATGGTCCCCCAGGTCCCCGTACACGATGCCCATGTTGCTGAGGACCGAGGCGGCCTCCATCTCCCGGCCCGGTGTGCGCCGGTGGATCTCCACCGCCGCGCGGTAGTACGGGATGGCCGATTCCCGTGGAGCGCCCGAATTCTCGACCTGGTTGCCGAGGCCGTTGAGCATCCACGCCTCGCCGAACCCGTCCCCCGCCTCCCGGGCCGCCTCCAGGCCGATCCGGTGGGTGGTCAGCCAGGAGTCGTTCGACCCCAGCCGGTAGTAGGCCCACATCGCCGCCGCGAGTTTCCACGACAGGTCGTGCAGCCCCGCCCCGTGCGCCAGCCGTACGACCGCCACCGTGTTGGCCTCCTCCTCCCTGCACCACGCGAGCGCCTGCTCGTATCCGGCGAAGGAGGAACCGGGGTCCGTCCGGTCCAGCGGGACCCGCCGCGCGGTGGTCGCCAGCAGGCCCGTGGCCTCGTCGGCGAGGCGCAGGTGCCACATGACGAGCCGCTCGACCGCGGCCGCGCGGTCCTCGGGCGCATCGGTTCCCGCGCTGAGCTCGTGGGCCAGGGCCTGCACCAGACAGTGGAACTGGTAGCGGCCCGCCACAGGGGAGTCCAGCAGGTGCGCGTCGACGAGGTGCTCCAGCCGGTCCTCGGCGGCGTCCACGTCGCAGTCGAGCAGGGCGGCGGCCGCGGCGGCACCGAACGCTCCGCCCGGCAGCAGCCCGAGCAACCGGAAGACCCGGCGATTGTCCAGCGGACCGGCGCCCCCGCCGTCCTGCGCCAGCTGGTCGTAGCTCACCAGCAGGGCCGCCCGTACGTGCAGGTCCTCGGCGCGCAGCTCGTGCAGCGCGCGGCCGTGGACCGAGAGCCTGCGGGCGAGATCCTTCATGGTCCAGCGGGGGCGGGCGGAGAGCCGGGCCCCGGCCAGGCGCAGGGCCAACGGCATGCCGCCGCAGACGGCGATCACCTCGGCGGTGGCGGACGGGAAGGCGGCCACGCGTTCGGGGCCCGCGATCGAGGCGAGGAGTCGGCGCGCCTCGTCCTCGGAGAGCGCTCCGAGGTCCACGCGGGTCCCCGGCATGCTGTCCATCCTGCGGCGACTCGTCACCAGGACGGCGCTGGCCCCGGTCCCGGGAAGGAGCGGACGCACCTGCGCGGAGTCCGCGGCGTCGTCCAGGAGCAGCAGCATCCGCCGGTCGGCGATCAAGCTGCGGAACAGGGCGCCCCGGGCCTGCAACCCGCACGGGAGGTCCTCCGAGGCGGTCCCGAGATCGCGCAGCAGCCGCCCCAGGGCGATCTCCGGGGCCATCGGCGTGCCGGTCGTGCCGCCGAGTTCGATGAATATCTGGCCGTCGGGGAAGCGGTCCCGGACCCGGTGGGCGGCCTGGACCGTGAGCGTCGTCTTGCCCATCCCGCCGCCGCCCGCCACCCGGTGCACCAGGACGGTCGCACCCGTCGCACCGCCGTTCGCGCACCCCGTCGAGGCGAGTTCGTCGACGATGAGGCCCAGTTCCCGCTGCCGCCCGAAGAAGTCCGCTATGCCCGCCGGAAGTTGCCGCGGCACCGGGGACGCGCTCGGCTCCGAACGCCCCTCGGCCACGGGCGGCTGCGGCACAGGAGCGGCGAGCTGCGGATCCAGGGCGAGGATGCGCTGGTACAGGGCCGCGAGCTCCGGACCGGGTTCGACGCCGAGTTCGTCGCGGATGACCTGGCGCGCCGTGTTGTACGCGTCCAGGGCGTCCGCCTGCCGACCGTCGCGGTACAGGGCCAGCATGAGCCGCTCGTGCAGCGTCTCCCGCAGCGGATGCGCCGCGACCAGGTCACCCAGCTCGGTGGCGATGCCGTCGTGGCGGCCCTGGCGGAGTTCGGCGTCGTAGTGCCATTCGAGGATCTGCAACCGCATCTCCTCCCACCGCTCCGCGCAACCACCCGCCCCGGCCTGCGGCAGGTTGACGTCGCTCAACGGCGTTCCGCGCCACAGCGCGAGCGCCTCACGGGTGTGCGTCCCCACACCCGGCCAGTCACACAGCAACCGCGCGTCCCTGGCCTGCCGCATCCGGGCCTCGAAGGCGACGGAGTCCAGCTCGCCCTCGTGAACGCGCAGCAGGAATCCGTCAGGTGAGACCCGGATCCGTGACGGCGTCCCCTCGGACCCGTCGAGAACGCGTCGCAGGCGCGCCACGTGATTGTGGAGGGAGGCGTTGGCCGTCGCCGGAGGCGCTTCGCCCCACAGCATGGACTTCACGCTGTCCCAGGACACCAACGTGTTGGGACTCAACAGCAGAACCGCCAGCAGCGCACGGGACTTGGGTGCCGAGAGAACCCGCACCGCCCCGTCCGCGTCCTTCACCACGAGTGTTCCGAGCAGTCCGAATCGCATGTCGGCCGTCCTCTGGGCCCAGGCCGCCGGCACCCCCTCCGGCGGACTCGAGCCGTCATCCTAAACAGCGACAATCAGCCTTTCCACGAATATTCCGGGGCATGGGGGCGCTCGACGCCGCGGCGGAGGCGGAGGTGGAGGCGGGCGTCAACGGAGCGCCGGTGGCCGCGAGTTCGGGGCCACCGGGCCGGGCAGCCGGATCAGCGCGAGTAGAAGTAGCCGTCCCCGTGCGAGGGCCCCACGTTGTGCTGGATGCCGGACGGATCGCTCCTGGTGAAGAAGGAGGGGTCCAGGTTCCCGCAGAACTGGTTGTCCGACCGGGCCTGGTCCACCGTCGCCGTGCTGATGTTGATCCGCGCGCCGCCGTTGCTCGCCGAGGTCACCCTCGCCGTGTACTCGCAGTGCCCCATCTGGGTGCCGGCGATCATCCGGATCGACCCGGACTTCGCGATGACCACCGTGTCCGGCTGCCCGATGTTGAACTGGCCCGCGTAGTTCCAGGAACCGACGAAGTACGCGGGCACCGGCCCGTTGTCGGAGGAGCCCCCGCCGCTCGGCGTACCGGAGCCGCCGGGGTTCGAGGCGCCTCCCGCGGCGGCGCCACCGGCCGCCGCACCGGAGCCCTTGGTCGGGCCCGTGCCCGTACCGGCGGCCCCGCCCGGACTCCCCGCGCCCCCGCCGGGCGCACCCCCGCCGCCCACGGCCGCGCCGCCCGCCGCGGGCCCGCCCTGCGCGGCGCCGCCCTGCGCCCCGCCCGCCGCGGCCCCGCCGACCTGGCCCGGGGGCTGCCCCGGTACGGACGGCCCCGGGGACCCGGAGGCGCCCGGGCTCGGCGGGGAGGCCACCGCCCCCGAAGGGGAGCCGCTCCCGCCGCCGGGGACCACCGGAGCGCTCGCGGCCGGCGGCGACGCCTTGTCCGCGCCCCCGGCGCCGCTGCCGAAGGGCTGGATCAGCGCCACCGTGCCGCCGCCCACCGTGAACACCAGGACCGCCGGCACCGCGACCGTCCAACGCCGCCGCGCCTTGCGCTCGCCCCCGGGAGCCGTGCCCGCGCCCACCGGCACCACCACCGGCGGCGCGTCGGCCGCCTCCTTCTTCCGCAGGTCGACCGTGGCCCGGTCGGTGCCCGCGGCCTCCTCCCGCACGGGCGGCGCCGCCTCCGCGTCCAGCAGCTGCGCCGCCTGCTGCGCGAGGCGCGCCACCACCTTCGGCGGCAGCCAGGCCCCGCCGGACTTCTCCGGACGCACCCGCTCCGGGTCCGCCAGCAGCTCCGCCACCCCGGGCCGCTCCTCCACGTCCTTGACCAGGCAGCGGGCGATGAGCGCGCGCAGCGCCTCGTCCTCGACCGCCTCCAGGGCGGGCTCGCCCTCCACGATCTGGAACATCACGGCGTGCTGGTTGCTGGCCCCGTCCCCGAACGGCAGCTTGCCCGTGGCCGCGTACACCAGCACGCAGCCCAGGGTGAAGACGTCGCTCTTCGCCCCGGCCCGCTGCCCGCGCACCTGCTCGGGCGACATGAAGCCGGGCGAACCGATGGCCATGCCCGTGCTGGTGAGCAGCGACTCGACCGAGGTCTCCAGGGCGCGCGAGATCCCGAAGTCGATGACCCGGGTCCCCTCGACGGTCAGCATCACGTTCGAGGGCTTGAGGTCGCGGTGCACGATCCCGGCCGCGTGGATGTCCTTGAGCGCGCGCAGCAGCCCCTCGGCGAGGGCGTGCACGGAATCCACCGGCAGGGGTCCGTACCGGCGCACGATCTGCTCCAGCGAGAGCCCGGGCACGTACCCCGTGGCCACCCACGGCCGCTCCGCGTCCGGGTCCGAGTCGATCACGGGCGCGGTGTAGCGCTCGCCGACCTTGCCGGCCGCCTCGATCTCGCGCCGGAAGCGGGCCCGGAACTGCGCGTTCGAGACGTGCTCCTCGTGCACCACCTTCACCGCGACGGTACGACCGCTCTCGGACCGGGCCAGGTACACCCGCCCCATCCCACCGGCCCCGAGCCGCCCGAGCAGCAGGTAGGGCCCGATCCTCGTCGGATCCTGGGCCGCGAGCGGCTTGATGCCCCCGTCGACGTTGTCGTCACTGTTCAACGCGATGCCCATGCTGCCCGCCCCCGGTGATCCCCTGTGGTCGTGGGGGGGGGGGGCGGCCCCCGCCCCCCCCCCCCCGGGGGGGGGGGGGGGGGGGGGGGGGGTAAGCACGCGCGGGGGGGGAAAAAAAAAAAAAAACCAACCCACCAGAGGG
>NZ_JBHWLC010000108.1:0-8847 GCF_042730635.1 Streptomyces sp. NPDC059917 | reverse complement strand
GGCGGGGGGGGTTTTTCCCCCCCCGTCTCCGTGCTCGACTTTTACCACCGCTAGCCCCCTGCGCCCCCCCCCGGGTCACCCCGTGGGGTGTTCCGCGGGCCCCCCGCCCTGCCCACCACGCCCCAGGGTAGAGGGAGTTCGATGCAGGATGAAGCGAAGGCCGACCGCCCCCGCCGGATCCCGCCGCCGACCCCGGACCGCTGAACCAGCCGACCGGGGCGGCGCCGCAACCGCGCGTCAGAGACCGCGCACGAACTCCGCGAAGGCGGCCGGGCTCACGGTGAAGGCGGGCAGCTGGGGGTTCTTGGAGTCCCGCACGGCTACCTGGTGGGGCTGGGTGGCGACCTCGACGCACTCGCCGCCGGTCGTTCCGCTGTACGAGGACTTACGCCAGCGCGCGCCCGACAGGTCCTGGATGGTGTCCATAACGTTCCTCCATTACACGGGCGATCAGGGCCGCCGAATCCCCGACGGAGAGGGCAGTGGCCTGCAAGTGATCGTAACGGAGCGAACCCTCCCTGAGAGCTTGCGGATTGGCCGTCATGTGCCCCTGGACGAAGTCCTCCGTGTAGACGATGTCGGGGTCGTCGTTGAAGCGCAGGATCGTGAACGAGCCGTCCAGCCCAACGTGAGCGCCCACGCCGAACGGCAGGATCTGCACTTGCAGCCACTCCCGCCGCTCCAGGGTCAACAGGTGGGCAAGTTGGTTCCTCATAACCTCCCGGCCACCCACCTCCTGATGCAGCACCGCCTCGCTCATCACGACCCACATCAGTGGCGCGTTCTCGCGTTGGAGGATCCGCTGGCGGTCCATCCGAGCCTCGACCTTCGCATCCAGGCCCTCATCAGTCCGTACGCCCAACAGCGCTCGCGCGTAGTCCGGCGTCTGGAGCAGTCCGTAGACCACCTGTGCCTGGAACGACGAGATGTACGCAGCCCGGGCCTCCATCTCCGCATACGCCTGGAACCACGTCGGGAGTTGGCTCCGCAGCACCAGTCCCACCAGCCGCGAGAACATCCCGTCCGTGCCCAGCGCGGCGTCCACGCGTTCGGAGAAGTCCCGGGTCGGGACCTTCCTCGCCGTCTCGATCTGCCCGATGAGGGAGCCCGTGCAGAAGATGATGCTGCCGAGCGCGTGCTGTTTGAGTCCGGCTTCCTGGCGCAGGCGGCGCAGCTCGAAGCCGTAGTAGTCCAGCGGAGAGGCGCTGGGATCGAGGTCGCGGATGTTGACCATGGGCGGTCACCCCCAAGTACACGCCGTGAGGCGTTCGTTTCGGTCCGTAGCCGAGCGTAGTGAGACCGCCACACGCTGGTGCGGTGAATCACGTAACTGAGTACTCCGCGACGGAAGTTGACGGCACCTACCGGATGGGCTTCACCGTGGGTGCCCACTCCGCCCGGCACATGCGGCGGATCCTGCGGATGCTGCTGGCCCGCTGGGAGCTGGCCGCGCTGGCGGACGCGGCCGAGCTGGCGCTGACCGAGCTGGTCGCGAACGTCGTCCGGCACGTGCCGGGGCGCGGCTGCGCCGTGGTGATCCTGCTGCGGCCCCGGGGGCTGCGGGTGGAGGTGGAGGACGGGTCACCTTCTCCCCCGCGCGCGCCCGGCGACGTACGGCCGCTGGCCGAGGACGGGCGGGGGCTGCTGCTCGTCGACGCCGTCACGGACCGCTGGGGCACGGAAGGGACCGCCACCGGCAAGACGGTGTGGTTCGAGTGCGACCGGCCGGGGCTCCGCGGGACCCGCCCGTAGCGTCCTACCGGGCGGTAGGGCAGCATGGGCCGCCACCCGCACGCGCACCCCCCACCACCTGGAGGAACACCATGGCCAGCCCCAAGCCGGAGACCCTCGCCGCCTTCGAGGCGGCCAAGGGGTTCATGCCCGTACGGGAGGGCCTCGCGCTCTACGCGGCGGCCGCCGAGGCCGCCTCGCTCGGGCTGCCGCTGCTGGAGGTGGGCACGTACTGCGGGCGCTCCACGATCCTGCTGGCCGACGCGGCCCGCGAGGCCGGGCTGAGCGCGATCACCGTGGACCACCACCGCGGCAGCGAGGAGCAGCAGCCGGGCTGGGAGTACCACGACCCGACGGTCGTGGACCCGGAGGTCGGGCTCATGGACACCCTGCCCACCTTCCGCCGGACCCTGCACGCGGCGGGCCTGGAGGAGCACGTGATCGCGATCGTCGGACGTTCGCCGAAGGTGGCCGCGGCCTGGGGCGGCCCGCTCGGCCTGGTCTTCATCGACGGCGGGCACACCGACGAGCACGCCACCGGCGACTACGAGGGCTGGGCCCCGCACCTGGCGCCCGGCGGCACCCTGGTCATCCACGACGTTTTCCCGGATCCGGCGGACGGCGGGCAGGCGCCGTACCGGATCTACCTGCGGGCGCTGGCGTCCGGGGCCTTCGAGGAGGTTTCCGTGACGGACTCGCTGCGCGTCCTGCGCCGCACGGGCGCGGGCATCTGACCTGCGGCGACGCTCCGGGAGGCGACTCCATCCGGCCGTGCGCCCGGCCCTCGGACGGGTCAGGGTCCGGACGGCGGGCGGGGGCGGGGTCTAGCATCGCCGACGTGCCGTACGACGACAGTGCCCCGCAGCCCGAGTCCGCCTCTTCGGTCAACCCGGACCGGCCCTGGTTCACGCGCCGCTCCACGCTGGCCGTGGCCGTGGCCGCCCTCGCGCCGCTCTGCCTCGCCGGGTGGGTGCTGGTGGAGGTGACCTCCGGGGCCGGGGCCGACGACGGCCGGCCCCCGGCCGCCGCGAAGCCGCCGCTCTCCCCGCCCTCCTCGCAGCCGCGCCCGCAGGGCAGCGCCTCGGCGTCCGCCTCGGCGTCCGCGTCCGCCTCCGCTTCGGCGAGCGCCTCCGCCTCTCCCGGCGCGTCCGCGGCGGCGGTCCCCGGCAAGGGGTCGCTGGCCGGGCGCGTGGTGGTCATCGACCCGGGGCACAACGCGGGCAACTTCAAGCACACGAGCGAGATCGACAAGCAGGTCGACATCGGCACGAACATGAAGGAGTGCGACACCACCGGCACCACCACCAACGCCGGTTACATGGAGGCCGAGTTCACCCTCGACGTCTCCCGGCGGATGGCCACGCTCCTGCAGGCCCAGGGGATCAAGGTGGTGTTCACGCACCGCGCCGACCGCCCCTTCGGCCCGTGCATCGACGAGCGGGCCCGGATCGGCAACGAGGCGAACGCCGACGCGGTGGTCTCGGTCCACGCCGACGGCGTCGCCGCGGGCAACCGCGGCTTCCACGTGATCCTGCCGGCGAAGGTCAAGGGCGGATCCGCGGACACCGCGAAGATCGTCGGCCCCTCGCGCGAGCTGGGCGAGCGGATCGCGGGGAACTTCACGCGCTCGACGGGCTCGGCGCCCTCCAACTACGTGGGCGGCGGCACGGGCCTGGTGGTCCGCGACGACCTCGGCGGGCTCAACCTCTCCACCCGGCCGAAGGTGTTCATCGAGTGCGGCAACATGCGCGACCCCAAGGACGCGGCCCTGCTGACCAGTCCGGAATGGCGCGAGAAGGCGGCCCAGGGCATCGCGAACGGCATCGTCGGCTTCCTCGGCGGGTAGGAGAGGGGGCCGGCTACGGCCCCTGACCCCTCGGGCGCGCGAAACGTCCGTACGATGGTGCCCGCCCGCCGCCCCGCTCCACAGTGGACCGCGGCCCGTCGGCACCACGAGACGACGAGACGACGAGACGACCGAGAAGGACATCCAAGTGAACATCCGCTCCCTCACTAGAGGCGACGGCGTGGTGATCGGAGCAGCGGTGCTGCTGTTCATCGCCTCGTTCCTCAACTTCTACTCCGTGGACTGCGCCGGGCTCGCGGCCTGCGAGGCCCGGATCCCGAACGCGTGGGACACGGACCGGCTGAACATCGTCCTCCCCTCGGTCTTCCTGACCGGCATCGCCGCCGCGGCCCTGATCATCTCGACCCGGCTGCTGCCGGCGGGCCGCAAGGTCGCCGGGCAGGGCCTGGAGGTCTGGGGCGCCGGTCTCGCCGTCGCCGCCGCCTGGTCCTCGCTGTGGTCGCTGATCGTCAGCCCGCCCGGGGCCGGGCTGGGGGCGGGCTGCGTGATCGCCTTCCTGGCGAACGCCGCGCTGGCCGTCGTCACCCTCGCCGGGTCGAAGATCCCCGCGCTGGCGGGCGCCCTGGTGCCCGCGCCGAAGCCGCAGGTCGCGCAGCCGTACGGCGGCCAGCCGCAGCCGGGCGCCGGATACGGCTACCCGGGCGGTCAGCAGCCCACGCCGTACGGGACGACCCCGCAGCCCGCACCGCCGTACTCCGGCCACGGCGCCCCGGCGCCCACCCCGGGCCCGGCGGCCCCGCAGGACGCGCAGCCGTCGGCGGGCGGCGACTTCGCCCCGTTCTGGTTCGCGGTGCCGGTGGCGCGCCCCCTCTTCGCCGAGGACGGCTCGCCGACCCCGATCGCCGAACTGGTGCCGGGCACCTGGTACCTGGCGGTGGACCAGCGCGGTCCGGCCGCGCTGGTGGCCCAGACGCCGGACAACCGGCGCGGCGTGCTGAACGACACCTCGGGCATCCAGCGCGGCTGAGCCCGAGCGTCCGCCCGTACCGACGGCCCCCCGCCCTTCCGGGCGGGGGGCCGTTGGCCTACAGTCTCCTGACGCCCCGTCAGATAAGGCTCGCGGAGGGACCGTACATGCGCCTCGGACTCGCACTCGGCTACTGGGGCCGCGGCCCCAACCCGGACCACCTCGACCTCGCCACCGAGGCCGAACGGCTCGGCTACGACTCCGTCTGGACCGCCGAGGCCTGGGGGTCGGACGCCTTCACCCCGCTCACCTGGATCGCCGCGCACACCACCCGGATCCGGCTCGGCACCGCCATCGCGCAGATGGCCGCCCGCACCCCGACCGCCACCGCGATGCACGCGCTCACCCTGGACCACCTCTCGGGCGGGCGGATGATGCTCGGCCTCGGGCTGTCCGGCCCGCAGGTGGTCGAGGGCTGGTACGGGCGCCCCTTCCCCGCGAGCCCGCTGACCGCCACCCGCGAGTACGTCGACGTCATCCGCCAGGTGCTGCGCCGCGAGGCGCCCGTGGCGCTCGACGGCCGCTTCCACACCCACCCGTACCGCGGCGCCGACGGCACCGGCATCGGCAAACCCCTCCGCCCCATCACCCACCCGCTGCGCGCGGACCTGCCGGTCCTGCTCGGGGCCGAGGGCCCGAAGAACATCGCCCAGACCACCCGCATCGCGGACGGCTGGCTCCCGCTGTACTGGTCCCCGAGCCGCACCGACGTCTACCAGGCGTCCCTGACCGCCCTCCCCGAGAACTTCATGATCGCGCCGATGGCCCGGGCCCACGTCTGCGACGACGTCGCCGAGGGGCTGCTCCCGGTCAAGGCCATGCTCGGCTTCTACATCGGCGGCATGGGGCACGCGGCCCGCAACTTCCACGCCGACCTGATGGCGCGCATGGGGTACGAGGAGGAGGCCCGCCGGATCCAGGAGCTCTTCCTCGCGGGGCGCAAGCAGGAGGCGGTGCTCGCCGTCCCGGACGCCTTCGCGGACGAGATCTCCCTGATCGGCCCGCGCGAACGCATCGCGGAACGCCTGGACCTCTGGCGCAAGGGCCCGGTCACCGACCTCCTCCTGACCGCCCCGGACCCCCACACCCTCCGCGTCCTGGCCGAACTGAACACGTAACCCCGCCACCTCCAGCCCCGCCGGCGTTTGAGGCGCCCCCGGAGGGACCTAGGCGACCGGCACCCCCACCCGCACCCGCTCACCCCGAGGCAGCAGAAAGGGCGTGCCCAGCATCAGCACACCGGCCACGGCGATCGCGACCCGCGGCCCGGCCAGCCCCGCCAACACCCCCCACACCCCCGTCATCGCCGCGATCGTCAGCTTGCTGGTGACCGACCACGCCGACAACGTGCGGGCCACCCGGTCCACCGGAAGCCGTTCGAGCCGGTAGGTCGCGAAGACCGGGTTGAAGACGCCCATGCAGGTGATCAGCCCGAACTCGACCACGACGACCAGCACGAGCCCCGCCACCCCCGGCCGCACGAAGGCCAACCCGAGCGACCAACAGGCCCGCAGCACCCCGCTGACGACCATGACCCGCCGCCGCCCGAACCGGGCGACCAGCGGGCGCGCCAGCCTGGCCCCGACGATCCCACCGACGCACGGCAGGCCGAAGGCCAGCCCGTACTGCCAGGGCGCGAAGCCGAGCTCACCCAGCATGAGGACGGCGAGCAGCGGCAGCGTCGCCATGATCAGCCCGCCGACCAGGACCGTGTTGAAGAACAGGGGCCGCAGCGCGGGGTGGCTCAGGACGTACCGCCACCCCTCGAACAGGTCCCGGAGCCGCAGCCCCCCTCCGGCGCGCCGGGGCCGGGGCTCGCTCCCGCCGATCGCGGCGATCCCCACGGCCGAGAGCAGGTAGCTGACCGCGTTGGCCACCACGGTCAGCACCGGTCCGAACAGCCCGATCGCGGCCGTACCGAGGGGCGGCCCGAGGACGGAGGCCGTCCAGGTCGTCGTCTCGAAGCGGCCGTTGGCGACGAGCAGGTCCGCCGGCCGCACGAGCGCCTTCAGGTAGGCGCCACTGGCCGCGCCGAAGGCGATGTCGGCCGCGCCGACGACGACGGACACGACCAGGAGTTGTGCGAAGCCGAGCAGACCCAGCGCGTAGGCGGCGGGCACGCTCATCAGCGCCACGAAGCGGACGAGGTCCATCGCGACCATCACCGGCCGCTTGCGGCGGAACTCCACCCAGGGCCCGAGCGGCACCGCCACGACCGCCCCCACCGCGAGACCCACGGCCGCCAGCACCGCCACCTCGGTCGGCCCGGCGTGCAGCGCGAGGATCGCGATCAGCGCGAACGCGTCGAAGGCGAGCCAGGTGCCGAGGGTGCTGACCCCGTACGCCGCCCAGAGCCACCCGAACTTCCGGCCCACGCGCACCACCCCTTCCCTTCGCCTCCCCGCAGAGCTAACCGAGCGGGACACCGGCCGGTCAAACAACCGATCCGCGATCCGCACACAACGGCAGGTTGTGGAGTAGCCTCCCCCGACGTGGACCTCGAAGCCGTACGCACCTTCGTCACCGTCGTGGACGCGGGCCGCTTCCAAGCGGCCGCCGCCGACCTGGGGGTCACCCAGCAGGCCGTCTCCAAACGCGTCGCCGCGCTGGAGAAGGCCCTCGGCGCCCAGCTCTTCACCCGCACGGCGCGCGGCGCCGAGCTCACCATCGACGGGCGGGCCTTCCTGCCCCACGCGCGCGAGCTGCTGCGCGTCGCCGAGCGCGCGCTCGCGTCCGTACGGCCCGGCCGCCGTGCGCTGCGCGTCGACGTGATCGCCTCGCGCGTGGCGGCCTCGGGCCTGATGCGCGAGTTCCACCGCGCGCACCCCGAGTTCGAGCTCGACGTGCTGATGCTCTTCGACATCGAGGCGGCGGTGGCCGCCGTACGGTCCGGGGAGATCGACGCGTCCTTCCGCGCCGTGTCCGCGCCCGGCCGGCCCCTGCCCGGGGACGTCGAGTCCGTGCGCGTGCTCGACGAACCGCTCCAGCTCCTGACGGGCCCCGCCCACGCGCTGGCGGGCGCCCGGTCGGTGACCCTCGCCCAGCTGGCCGGGCACCGGATCTGGATGCCCGGCCTCGTCCCCGGCACCGAGTGGGCCGCCTACTACGACGACCTCGTCGCCGAGTTCGGCCTCACCATCGAGGCGACGGGCCCCAACTTCGGCTCCGACGCCCTCCTCGACACCATCGCGGACACCCCGGCCCTGGCCACCTTCATGGGCGAGCACACGCGGCTCGTCTGGCCCGACGGGCACGGCCTGCGCCGCATCCCGGTGATCGATCCGACGCCCGTCTACCCGCACTCCCTGATCTGGCGCCGCGACAACCCCCAGCCCGCGCTCGCGGCACTGCGCGAACACCTCGCGGCGCCGCGCCCCGGCGGCTCCGAGGACCCCGTGGGCCCCGAGGGCCGGACGTGGACGCCCGCATGGGCGCGGCGGAGGTGAGGTGGCACCACGATGGCGCCACGGATTCCCCGCGTGGCACCACCTTGACGCCACACCCCCAACAAGCCCTTGACCTGCCCTTTCACAGAGCAGCCCACCCCCCGACGCTCACCGAATAGCACTCATGGCACCACGTGGCGCCAAAATGGCGCCACAAAAGCTGGCCGTGGCGCCATTCGTGTGCCATGCTTTCGCCATGGACCTCACGCCCTACGTCGATCACCTCCGGAACGAGCTCGCGGTAGCCGCTGAAGCGGGCGGCGCCGAATCCCGCGCCCTGGCCGAGCGGCTCACCGCTCCGCTGGAGTCGGCCGCCCGGCTGACCCTGCTGAACGCCCTGTCCGCCGCCATGGGCGAGGTCACCCAGGACCTCGCGCCGGGCTCGGTCGACGTACGGCTGCGCGGGCTCGACCCCGAGTTCGTGGTGACCGCTCCCCCGGCCCAGGAGCCCTTCGCGTACGGAGGCACCCTCCCGGAGCACTCCGCTCCCGCGGCGGCTCCGGTCCCCGTCGCGGCTCCGGCCGGCGAGGGCGACGAGGGCGGCACGGCCCGCATCAACTTCCGCCTCCCCTCCCACCTCAAGAACCGCGTCGAGGACGCCGCCGGCCAGGAGGGCCTCTCGGTCAACGCCTGGCTGGTCCGGGCCGTCGCCGCGGCCCTGGAACCGGCCGGGCCCGTCGCACCGGCCGCACCGCCCTCCCCGGGCCGCTCGCGCGGCCCGCAGGGCTTCACGGGCTGGGTCCACTAGGGCGTGTTTCGAAAGTAGCGCCGGGCGCCCGAAGGGCGCGGCTCGCGGCGTCTGGTGCCGTGCATCGCAAGGCGGAGGATCGCCCGCC
>NZ_JBHWLC010000107.1:0-23845 GCF_042730635.1 Streptomyces sp. NPDC059917 | reverse complement strand
GCCACCCCCGAGGGGGTGGCCGCCCTTCTCGCGTAGGTGCCGCGCCGGGCGCGGCACCACGCGGTACTACTGCTGGCCAGGGGCCTGCAAGGGGGACTTACTTACCCTTGGCGGCTTCCTTGAGCTTGGAGCCCGCGGAGACCTTCACGCTGTAGCCGGCCGGGATCTGGATGGGGTCGCCGGTCTGCGGGTTGCGCGCGGTGCGAGCGGCACGGTGGGTGCGCTCGAAGGTCAGGAAGCCGGGGATGGTGACCTTCTCGTCGCCCTTGGCGACGATCTCGCCGACGGTCTCGGCGAGCGCGGCCAGAACGGCGTCGGCGTCCTTGCGGGTCACCTCGGCGCGCTCGGACAGAGCGGCCACCAGCTCACTGCGGTTCATGTTGTACTCCCGTGTTCAACTTGCCTATGAGGCGTGAGATCGAAGCCGATGCTGCCAGGGCCCTAGGACAGTCCCCGGACCCGGGTCTGAACGTCAGACCCTCTCGCCCGGTTACGCATCCTGCCCCCACCAGCGGCGGGAAAGCCAATCCGGCACCCGCCAGGGTCACACGAAAAGCGCCACAGTCACGCCGCTGTGACGCTCTGTCCGCACCGGTGGGACGCGGACCGCGTACCACGCGGGCATCCCCGCAACCCTAGAGGCGCCCCGGCGGGCCCGCATCCCGCGACGCGCCGGGGAGGGACGCCCGGTGGCTCAGGCGGACGTGGGGCCCGTCACAGCGGCGGAGGCGGCCTTGCGGACCGCGCCGGCGACGGCGCCCGCGACCTTGTCGTTGAAGACGGACGGGATGATGTAGTTCGCGTTCAGCTCGTCCCCGGTGACGACGTCGGCCAGCGCGCTCGCGGCGGCCAGCATCATGCCGGTGTCGACCGTGCGGGACTGGGCGTCCAGGAGGCCGCGGAAGACGCCCGGGAAGACCAGCACGTTGTTGATCTGGTTGGGGAAGTCCGAGCGGCCGGTGGCCACGACGGCGGCCGTCTGGCGGGCCACGGCCGGGTCCACCTCGGGGTCCGGGTTCGCGAGCGCGAACACGATGGCGCCTTCCGCCATGGCGGCCACGTCCTCGCCGCTGAGGACGTTCGGGGCCGAGACGCCGATGAACACGTCGGCGCCGACGACGGCCTCCTTGAGCGTGCCCGTGTAGCCCTCGGGGTTGGTGTTGTCGGCGATCCAGCGCAGCGGCGACTCGCCGGCGGCGTCGATCAGGTCGGGCCGGCCGGCGTGCACGACGCCGTGGATGTCGGCGCTGACGACGTTCTTGACGCCCGCGGCGAGGAGCAGCTTGAGGATGGCCGTACCGGCCGCGCCCGCGCCGGACATGACGACCTTCACGTCGCCAACGGCCTTGTTCACCACGCGCAGTGCGTTGGTGAGGGCGGCGAGGACGACGATGGCGGTGCCGTGCTGGTCGTCGTGGAAGACGGGGATGTCCAGGGCCTCGCGCAGCCGGGCCTCGATCTCGAAGCAGCGCGGCGCGGAGATGTCCTCCAGGTTGATCCCGGCGAAGCCCGGGGCGATCGCCTTGACGATCGCGACGATCTCGTCGCTGTCCTGGGTGTCGAGGCAGATCGGCCACGCGTCGATCCCGGCGAAGCGCTTGAACAGGGCCGCCTTGCCCTCCATCACGGGCAGCGCGGCCATCGGGCCGATGTTGCCCAGGCCCAGCACGGCCGACCCGTCCGTCACGACTGCGACGGAATTGCGCTTGATGGTCAGGCGGCGCGCGTCCTCGGGGTTCTCGGCGATCGCCATGCACACGCGGGCCACGCCCGGGGTGTAGATCATGGAGAGGTCGTCACGGTTGCGGATGGGGTGCTTCGACGCCATCTCGATCTTGCCGCCGAGGTGCATCAGGAACGTGCGGTCGGAGACCTTGCCCAGGCTCACGCCCTCGATCCCGCGCAGCTTCTCGACGATCTCGTCCGCGTGGGCCGTGGACGTCGCCGCGATGGTGACGTCGATCCGGAGCTTCTCGTGGCCGGAGGCGGTCACGTCGAGGCCGGTGACCGACCCTCCGGAGGACTCCACGACGGTGGTGAGCTGGGAGACCGCGGTACCGCTCGCGGGCACTTCCAGTCGGACCGTCATCGAGTACGAGACGCTGGGCGCCGTTGCCATGTCCGTGTTCCTCTGCTGTCCAAGGTTCGCTGTACACGGGCCCCGCACACGGCAGGCGTGGCAGGACCTGTTGTCCGATCGTCCCACCTACCGGCCGGTATGAGGTAACCAGCTACAAATTTCGGAAAGACACTTCCACCATACGAGATTTGTGGGTATCGCGGAAGTCCCGCCGAACGCAAAACAGGTCCGCGCCCCCCGCCTTGAGCGGGGAACGCGGACCTGTTCTCTACGTGTACGACACCGACCCGCCATGCTCGCCTCGCGGCAAGTGGTCGCTCTAGGCGACGAAGGTTGGGCCCGGGGGCTTGGATCGAGTCGGTGCCGTAGTCCAGGCTAACAAAGGTTCGCCGGAAGCGTCCCCCCTCAGGACAGTTGACCTGAAGGGCCACGCGTCCGGCCGCCGACCGGATGGCCGTACGGGCCTCAGTCCCGCAGCAGCTCCGGCACCCCGGCCCCGTCGGGCCGGTCGAGCGCGCCGGACACCACCGTGAGCTGCTGCGTCGCCCGGGTCAGGGCCACGTAGAGCACCCGCAGGCCCGCCGGGGACTCCTCGGCGATCTCCGCCGGGGAGACGACCACCGTGGCGTCGTACTCCAGGCCCTTGGCCTCCAGGCTGCCCAGCGCCACCGCGCGCTGCCCCAGCTCCGCGAGCCATTCGGCCGCCTCCGCGCGCCGGTCCATCGCCACGACGACGCCGACCGTGCCGTCGACCTGCTCCAGCAGCCGCCGGGTCTCCTCCCGCACGCACGCGCCCAGGTCCTCGCCGGCCGCGGTGAAGCGCGGCTCCAGGCCGGTGGAGCGGACCGCCGTGGGCGGTTCCATCCCCGGCATGGCCCGGCGCAGCACCCGGGCCGCCAGCTCGGCGATCTCGGCGGGGTTGCGGTAGTTCACGGTCAGCGTGAACTTGCGGCGCGGGCGGCGCCCCAAGGCCTCGTCGCGGGCCGCCGCCGCCTCCTCCGGGTCGCTCCAGGAGGACTGGGCGGCGTCGCCCACCACCGTCCAGGTGCCGGTCCGGCCGCGGCGGCCCACCATCCGCCACTGCATCGGCGTCAGGTCCTGGGCCTCGTCCACGATCACGTGCGCGTACTCGGTGCGTTCCGCCGCCAGCCGCTCGGCCCGCTCCCACTGGGTCTCCTCGCGGCCCGGCATCAGCTCCTCCAGGCCGGTGAGGTGGGCCAGCGGGTCCAGCTCGCGCTTGCGCTTGGGCCGCGCGGGCGCGCCGAGCAGCAACTGCAGCTCGTCCAGCAGCGCCACGTCGTGCACCGAGAGGGGGCCGGAGCCGTCCGTGCCCGTACGGCGCAGCGAGCGGGCCAGCAGCCGGGTCTCGCGCGGGTTCAGCACCCGGCGGGCCCAGCGGCCCAGGCGCCGCTCGTCGGCCATGGTGGCGAGGACCCCGCGCGGGGTCAGCTCGGGCCACCAGGCGTTCAGGAAGTCGATGAAGACGTCCTCGGTGGAGATGTCCTCGTCGAAGCCGGAGCGCAGCTCGGCGGCGAGTTCCCGGTCGGTGTGCCGCCCCGCGCCGCCGGACTTCGCCCACAGGGCGTCCAGCAGCAGCTTGCGGGCGCGCGGGCGCAGCAGGTTGACCGGTGCGGTGCCGCCGAGGACGACCTGGCGGATCCGGTTCAGCTCGTCGGCCTCCAGCTCCTGGCGGCGCCCGAAGGCCACCACGCGCAGCCGCTCGGGGGCGCCGCCCAGCTCCAGGGCGCCCCGTACGGCCTTGCGCAGGATCGCGAGCATCCGCGAGGAGCCCTTGATCCGGGCGACCGCCGGTTCGTCGTAGGTGCTCGCCTCGGCGCCGTCGACCAGCGAGCCGAGCGCCCGGATGGCGACCTGGCCCTCCTCGCCGAGCGAGGGCAGCACGCCCTCGGTGTAGGCGACGAGCAGCGGGGTCGGCGAGACGATCAGGATCCCGCCGGAGTAGCGCCGCCGGTCCTGGTAGAGCAGGTAGGCGGCGCGGTGCAGGGCGACGGCGGTCTTGCCGGTGCCGGGGCCGCCGGCGACCTCCGCGACGGAGGCGGCGGGGGCCCGGATGACCATGTCCTGCTCCGCCTGGATGGAGGAGACGATGTCGCGCATGGAGTGCGTACGGGCCCGGCCCAGCGCGGCCATCAGCGCGCCGTCGCCGAGCGCGGGCAGCTCCCGGCCGTCGAGGTAGGCGGTCACCTCGGGACGCATCAGGTCGTCCTCGACGCCGAGCACCTTGCGGCCCTTGGAGCGGATGACCCGGCGGCGCACCACCCGGCCCGGCTCCTTGGGCGTGGAGCGGTAGAACGGCGCGGCGGCGGGCGCGCGCCAGTCGATCACGAGCGGTGCGTAGTCGTTGTCGAGCACGCCGATCCGCCCGATGTGGAGGGTTTCGGCGATGTCGGCGGTGAGGTCGGGACGGATCGCGTCCTCGGCCGGCTCCACGGAGGTGTAGGCGCCGTCGGCGCCCCGCTCCCCGTCCTTGCCGACGACGAGGTCGATCCGCCCGAAGAGGAAGTCCTCGAACTCGTTGTTGAGCCGGTTGAGATGGATCCCGGCGCGGAAGACCTGGGCGTCGCGTTCCGCGAGGGCGCCGGGGGTACCGACCTGACCCCGCTTGGCCGCGTCGTTCATCAGGAACTCGGCCTCGTGGATCTTCTCCTCAAGGCGGCGGTACACCTGGTCCAGATGAGTCTGCTCGACCGCGATCTCGCGATCGCGGACGGAATCCGCCGTGCTGTCGACAGCGGCATCCTGCGCGGCCACCAAGGCCCCCTTCTGACGTGCATTGGGCGACCGTCAACCGTACGCGAACAAAGCGGGTGTCCGCACGCCCGTTCCGCGCGCGGGCGCGCGAAATGCGGGCGCGCAAGGCGCCATGAGGCCGATATGAGCATGTATGCGCTACGCGGGACGCGCGGCGAGCACCCGGGCGCGGTGCCGGGCGACCCGCTCCCGGTTTCCGCAGAGTTCGCTGGAGCACCAGCGCCGCCGGTGGCCGCGCGAGGTGTCCAGGTAGACCCGGGTACAGCCCTCACCTTCGCAGGCGCGCAGGCGATCGCGGTCGCCGGGGTCGGTGAGCAGCTCCACCGCGTCGCGCGCGACGGCCGCCAGCAGCGCCGCGCAGCCCACCGCGGCGGCCCCGCCGCACAGTTCGCGCACCAGGTGTCCGTCCCGGTCGCGTACGGCACACAGTGCCGGGGGTGGACCGGCGGCCCGCGCGTTGACCCGGGCGAGCGGTTCCTCGGCGGGCGCGCGGTGGTTCAGCTCGGCCGCCACCAGGCTGGCCACGTCCGCCCGCAGCGCGCGGAAGGGCTCCAGCCAGTCCGCCTCCACGCGGGCCGGTGGGGTCCGCCCGGGCACCAGTCCGGCCCCGGTGAGCCACAGGCTCAACCCGGCGCTGTCCGCGATCCCCTCGGGCGGCCCTGAGGTGGCCACCAGGTCCAGGCAGACCCGTCCCGACTCGAACCACATGCCCGTCACCCGCCTCGGTCGACGCCCCACCAGAGTGCCCCCGGGGCGGGCCCGGGCGGAAGCCTCATGCAGCGGGCGGATCGTCGTGCAGGAGGAGCTGGAAGAGCCGGTGGTCGCGCCAGGCCCCGTCGATGTACAGGTAGCGGGGGGCGACGCCGTACTCCTCGAAGCCGGCCTTGGCGAGCACGCGCTGCGAGGCGAGGTTGTCCAGCAGGGTCCCGGCCGCGAGCCGGTGCAGGCCGAGCTCGTCGCGGGCCACGCGGATCACCTCGGCGAGCGCCCCGGAGGCCAGGCCCCGGCCGGTCTGCTCCCCGTCGACCCAGTACCCGACGCCGGCGCTGCACAGGGGGCCGCGCACGATGTTCTGGAGCGTGATGGTCCCGAGCAGCGCGCCGCCGCCGTCCGCCTCGACCAGCACGTACTGCCGGGTGCGCCCGGCCTCCCGCTCCGCGAGCGTCGCCTCGATCCGCTCGAGCTGCCCGTGCTCGGTGTAGAAGTCCACCGGTCGCGGCGGCTCGTACGGCCCCATGTGGGCGCGGTTGCGCGCCAGCGCGTCGGCCATCCCCGCGGCGTCGCCGACCGCGACCTCCCGCATGTCCACTCCGTCAACGATCATCACCCCACCGTACCGACACCCCCGCCACACACCCAGACCCATCACCACCCCCCCCTCAGCCCCGCTCCAGCCCCGCCGGCGTCTGAGGCGCGGGGCCCGGGGCGGAGCCCCGCCACATCCAGCCCCGCCGGCGTTTGAGGCGCGGGGTCCGGGGCGGAGCCCCGGCAGCGGCGCGGGGCCACCCCCGCCCCTCCGGGAAGCTCAGGCCTCGGGCGCACCCGAACAGTCCCCCGCGTCCAGCGACAGCCGGTACCCCCGCTTGACCACCGTCTGGATCAGCTTCGGCACCCCGAGGGCCACCCGCAGCCGCGCCATCGCCGTCTCCACGGCATGCTCGTCGCGGCCCGCCCCCGGCAGCGCCCGGAGGAGTTCCGCACGGCCCACCACCCACCCGGGCCGCCGGGCCAGCGCCCGCAGCAGGGCCATCCCCGCGGGCGGCACCGGCCGCAGCTCGTCGTCCACGAGCACCGCGTGGCCCCGGATCTCCACCCGGTGGCCGCCCACCGGCAGCACCCGGGCCCGCCCCGGCAGCTCCTGGCACAGGACCTGCACGAGCGGGCCCAGCCGGAAGCGCTCCGGCTGGACGGTCTCCACCCCCCGCGCCTCCAGCGGCAGCGCCGTCACCGGCCCCACGCAGGCCGCCAGCACCCCGGCGCGCAGCCCGTCGAGCACCGCCCGCGCCAGCCCCCGCGCCTCGGCCCGCGCCAGCAGCGAGGCCGCGGCGGGCGCCGAGGTGAAGGCGACGGCGTCCACCGTCCCCGCGGCCACCGCGTCCAGCAGCCGATCGAGCGGCCCCAGGTCCTCCGGCGGCATCCACCGGTACACCGGTACGACGATCACCTCGGCCCCGGCCTCCCGCAGCGCCTCCACGAACCCGGGCAGCGGCTCCCCGTGCAGCTGGAGCGCGATCCGCCGGCCGGCGACCCCGGCGGCGAGCATCCGGTCCAGTACCTCCGCGAGCGACTCCGACTTCGGCGACCAGGCTTCGACCAGCCCGGCGGCCCGGACCGCGCCCTTCACCTTCGGCCCGCGCGCCAGCAGCTCGGTGGCCCGCAGCCGGGTCAGCAGCTCCTCGCCGATGCCCCAGCCGTCGGCGGCCTCGATCCAGCCGCGGAAGCCGATGGCGGTGGTCGCGACGACCGTGTCGGGCGGGCAGCCGATGAGCTCCTTGGTCGCGGCCAGCAGTTCGCTGTCGTCGGCGAGCGGCACGATCCGCAGCGCGGGCGCGTGCAGGACCACCGCCCCGCGCCGCCGCAGCAGCGCGATGAGCTCGTCGGCGCGCCGCGCGGCGGTGACCCCCACCGTGAATCCGGCGAGCGGCCCGGTGGCGGACGGGCCGGTCCGTGTGTCGTCCATGGTGACCTGCCTTGCGCAAGGGGGTGTGAGGGTGTGCCGAGCCTGTCAAGGCGTCGTGTCAGGCTCGGTTCACCCGTATTTCGGCGTCGTTAACCGCCGTTACACCGATGTGAGCTGCGGCTTGGCGGCCGCGTCCGCAGTGGCACCGGACCGCGCGGCGGGCCGGCGAAGGTATACCGCCCAGGTCACCGCGCAGCAGACGGCGTAGAAGCCGAGGAAGGTGGCGAAGGCGGTGGTGCCCGTGCCGGACGTGGTGAAGGCCTCCCGGAAGGCGAGGTTGATGCCCAGCCCGCCGAGCGCGCCCACGGCCCCGATGAGGCCCATGGCGGCCCCGGAGAGCCGCCGCCCGTAGGCGGCCGCGGCCTCGCCCCCCATGCCCCGGGCGAGGGCCTTGGCCTGGAAGATGCCGGGGATCATCTTGAAGGTCGATCCGTTGCCGAGCCCGCTGAGCACGAACAGGGCCACGAACCCGGTCAGGAACACGGGCAGCGAGGACCGCACCGAGGCCGTGATGACCACGCCGGTGGCCGCCGCCATCGCGACGAAGGTGGCGAGGGTGATCCGCGCGCCGCCGTACCGGTCGGCGAGCCGCCCGCCCACGGGCCGGATCAGCGAGCCGAGCAGCGGCCCGATGAAGGTCAGGGACGCGGCCTGGAGCGGGGTCCGGCCGAACTGGGTCTGCAGGACCAGCCCGAAGGCGAAGCTGTAGCCGATGAAGGACCCGAAGGTGCCGACGTACAGCAGCGACATGATCCAGGTGTGCGCGTCGCGCAGGGCCTCGCGGACCGCGCCGGTGTCGTTGCGCACGGGCGCCAGGTTGTCCATCCGGGTCGCCGCCAGCACGGCCGCGACCACGATGAGCGGGATGTAGGCGGCGAGCAGGATCCGCGGGTGCCCCGCCCCGGCCACGCCGATGACCAGCAGTCCGGCGAGCTGGACGACGGGGACGCCGATGTTGCCGCCGCCCGCGTTCAGGCCGAGCGCCCAGCCCTTCTCGCGCAGCGGGAAGAAGGCGTTGATGTTGGTCATGGAGGAGGCGAAGTTCCCGCCGCCGACCCCGGTCAGGGCCGCGACCAGCAGGAAGGTCCCGTACGAGGTCCCCGGCTCCATCACCACCAGCGCGGCCACCGTCGGCGCGAGCAGGGTCAGCGCGCTGAAGACCGTCCAGTTGCGGCCGCCGAAGCGGGCGACGGCGAAGGTGTACGGGATCCGCACCAGCGCGCCGACGAAGGTCGCGGTGGCGATCAGGGTGAACT
Source organism: Streptomyces sp. NPDC059917 (assembly GCF_042730635.1). NCBI lineage: Bacteria > Bacillati > Actinomycetota > Actinomycetes > Kitasatosporales > Streptomycetaceae > Streptomyces > Streptomyces sp. NPDC059917. Next base: position 15,057 of record NZ_JBHWLC010000107.1, on the reverse strand, counting down.
TCCCGGCCGCGTCGATGCCGTAGCCGGGGCCCATGAAGAGGACCATCACCGACCACAGCGACCAGATCGAGAAGCCGACGTGCTCGGAGAGCACCGAGTAGAGGAGGTTGCGCCGGGCCGTCCTGCGCCCCGTCTCCTGCCAGAAGGTCTCGTCCTCGGGATCCCACCGCTCGATCCAGCGGCCGCCCGTGCGCGGTGCGGTCATCACGCCTCCACTGCTCTCGTGTCCGTGATGACGACCGTAGGGACGGCTCGTTTCGCCCCCGGTCCCCGCCGGATGACCGCGGGGATACCGTGCACTCACCCGGCGCGGCGGCTCAATGTGAGCGCATGAGCTCCGCGTCGCCGTCGGGGAGCCAGCCGCCGTCCGGCAGGTCGAGCCAGCCGCGTACGGCGCCCAGTGCGGCCGCGGCCGTGCGCAGCGCGCCGAGCCCGGGGTGGTCGAAGCCCTCGCGCCACACCATGGACAGCGGCGAGAGCGGCACGGGGGCGGTCAGCGGGCGGCGCACGCAGCCCGGCATGTCCGGGAAGTCGACGGTGGCCAGCACCGGGTGGCCGGTCTTGGCCATGACCCGGCGGAACTCCTCCTTGCCGACGGCGACGGGCGCGGGCGGGGCCAGCGCGGTGCCGCGTCCCGCGAAGAGGCGCCGGGCCAGGTCGGTCCACTCCAGGGTGCGCGGGTTCCCGGCGCCCGCGTAGACGCTCTCCCCGGCCAGCGCGGCGACGGGCACGGTGTCCAGGGCCGCCAGTGGGTGGTCCTCCAGCAGTACGACGGCCAGCGGTTCGAAGCGCACCGGTTGGTGGGCGAGGCGGGCGCGCAGGGCCGGGGCGAGGCCGCCGAACCGGCCGAAGGACACGTCGAGGCGGCCGGCGGCGATCTCCCCGGCGCTGTGCGTCAGTCCGCTCTCAAATCGGGCCATCAGCTCGTGTTCCGGGGCCAGTTCGCGGGCCCGGTCCAGCACCTGGCGGGCGGTGCCGGGGCCTTCGGAGTTGAGGTCGACGAGCAGGGGCCGCTCGGTCGCGCCGAAGGCGGCGGCGAGCGCGTCGTGGGCGCGCAGCACGCGCAGGGCGTGCGGCAGCAGCCGTTCCCCGTCGGCCGTGAGCTCGACCTGGCGGGTCGTGCGGACGAAGAGCCGGGCGCCCAGGGTGCGTTCGAGGCGGCCGATGTCGCGGCTGAGGGCCTGCTGGGCGACGTACAGCCGGGCGGCGGCCCGGGTGAAGTGCAGCTCCTCGGCGACGGCGACGAAGGCGCGCAGCAACCGGGGGTCCACCTCGCGCGCGTTCACCGCGGCAGCCTATCCGGCCCGCCCCGATTCACAACAGGGGTGCGTGAATCACCCCGGAACAGGTGTTGGACCGCGCCCGGGACCGGCCCCGAGGCTTCTTCCATGCCCCTCACCGCGCCCACCGCCCCGCTGATGGCCGTCACCGGCACCACCCTGGTCCTCGCCGCGCCGGGAGCCGTCCACCGGCGCGCCCCCGGCCCGTACCGGCGCGCGCCCGGCCCGTACCGGCGGCTGTTCGCCGTCCCGGGCGCCCGGGCCTTCACCGCGGGCAACCTCCTCGCCCGGCTCCCCATGGGCATGTTCGGGATCAGCGCGGTGCTGATGATCGCGGGCCAGCGCGGTTCGTACGCCCTCGCGGGGGCGGTCACCGCCACCGGCCTCGCCGCGACCGCGGTCGTCGCGCCCTTCACCGCCCGGCTCGTCGACCGGCACGGCCAGGCCCGGATCGCCCTGCCCGCCACCGTGATCGCGGTGCTCGGCTCGCTCTGCCTGGTGTGGTGCGTCCGTACGCACGCCCCCGCCTGGACCCTCTTCGCCTCCTACGCCGCCACCGCGACCACCCCGAACATCGGCGGCCTCTCCCGGGCCCGCTGGACCCACCTGTTGCGCGACTCCCCCGCCGCCCGGCACACCGCGATGTCCTTCGAGCAGGCCGCGGACGAGCTGTGCTACCTGCTCGGCCCGGTGCTCGCCGCCACCCTGTGCTCCCTGGCCTTCCCCGAGGCGGGCACCCTGACCGGCGCGGCCCTGCTGCTCACCGGCATGCTCCTCTTCGCTTCCCGGCGGGCCACCGAGCCCCCGCCCGCCGGGCGCACCCGGCACCGCTCGCCGCTGCGCTCCCCGGGGCTGTGGGGGCTGTTGGCGCTGTTCCTGGCGCTGGGCGCGGTCTTCGGCTCGATGGAGGTCACCTCGATCGCCTTCCTCACCGGCCACGGCCTGGCCGCGACCGCCGGACCGGTCCTGGCCCTCCAGGCGGCGGGCTCCTGCGCGGCCGGCCTGCTCTACGGCGCCGTGCGCCCGCGCGGCCTGCTGGGCTGCGTCGGCGCCCTGGCCGCCCTGATGACCCTGCCCTGGGCGGCGGCGACCACCGGATCGGTGCCCGCCCTGGCCGCGGCCCTGCTGTTCGCGGGCATGGCCACCGCCCCGACGATGGTGACGGCCATGGCCCTGGTCCAGCGCGCCACCCCGGCGGCCCGCCTCAACGAGGGCATGACCCTGGCCGTCACCGCCATCCTGACGGGCATCGCGGCCGGCTCGGCCGCCGCGGGCGCGACCATCGACCACCTGGGCCCCACCGCGTCCTACGCCCTCCCGGCCGCAGCCGCCGCGGCGGCCCTCTGCGTCACTGCCAGAAGATCTCTTCGACGACGATCTGCGGATCCTCTGCGCGGTGCACGAAGGTGAACCGCAGCCATCCCCTTCCCCGGTCGAAGGCCAGGATGTGCGGGCCCCTCGGACGGCTGGACCGAGCCGGCTCCAAATACAGTCCCGTGGGGAGTTCGTCCTGCGGAAGGTACGGATTGCGAGCGGTGACCAATTCGGTGACGCCCTCCCGGACCTGCTTGCGCACTTCCTCCGGAAGAGCGTCCCGGTAGGTCCTCGCCGCCTCGACCCAGTCCAGTTGCCAGGGCGGTCCCATGAAGTCGTCCGTCACCGGCCGGGCTCCACCTGGCGGGCCCGGCGGCGGAGGTGTCCGGCCTCTTCCAAGAGCGCCTTCGCCCGGTCGGTGTCGCTCGCCTCGGCCGCCTCGTCCTCCAAGCGGTGCACCTGCTGTTCCAACAGGGGGTCCCGCGCGATGGCGTACTCGCCCCACCATCGGGCCATGAACGCCGGAACCGGCGCGATGTCGTAGGCATCCGCGATGTCCCGCTTCCAGTGCGCGTCGAAGTCGGGCAGGAGCTGCGGAGCGTGCTGGGCGATGGCCTCGCGCAAGGCCCGGGGGGTCCTCTCGGGCATCGCCGGGATGCCCGGTCCGCCAACGGCAGCGGTGGTCATGGGTGCCCTCCTCCGTCTCGTGCGGCCTGCCCGCACCTCGGCGGGACGTCCTTCGCAGCCTAGCGCCGAGGTGCCGGCGCGGGCAGCAAAAAGCCCCTGGCCCGGCGAAGGACTCGCCGGGCCAGGGGCCACACATGGGGTGGTGGAGATGGCGGGAATCGAACCCGCGTCCAGCGGTGCAGAAGCAGGGCTTCTCCGAGCGCATTCCGCTGCGCTTTTCTCGGCCCCGGAGATCACACGGACAAGTCTCCGACGGGCTCAGTCACTGTTTGATTTCCCCCTAGCCCCCGTGACCGGGGTTAGAGGTTTAGATCCCTAGTTGACGCCAGGATCCGGACCGGGACCACTTCCGGGCTGACGCTCCTCACAGAGGCTTCAGTTCGCTGTTATTAGGCAGCGAGGGAGAAGCGGGAGTTATCGCTGTTGGAATTGGCGATTATTTTTTGCGACAGGTGGTTAACGAGATCATTGCCGCTTCCTCGGCTCGCTTCCCCTGCATCGACATCCGCTGTCGAAACCGATCATCCCCATGTTTCACGCTATTCAGTTGGTACGGCTCACACGACCCCGGGGGGTACGTGCTGCGCCCATGGTACGCGAAGTGGACCACGGGATGCCAGGAGATTAAAGCTCGCCGCGCTCCTTGCGCTTCACGGCCGAGATGACCCGGTTCGTCTCGCGCGTGTCCTGCTTCTCCCGGAGGGACTGGCGCTTGTCGTACTCCTTCTTGCCCTTCGCGAGCGCGATCTCGACCTTGGCCCGGCCGTCCTTGAAGTACAGCGCGAGCGGCACGATCGTGTTGCCCGTCTCGCCGGTCTTCGAGTCCAGCTTGTCGATCTCCTCGCGGTGCAGGAGGAGCTTGCGCTTGCGGCGGGCGCTGTGGTTGGTCCAGGTGCCCTGGCTGTACTCCGGCACGTGCACGTTGTAGAGCCAGGCCTCGCCGCTCTCGACCGACACGAAGCCGTCCACCAACGAGGCACGGCCCTGGCGCAGGGACTTGACCTCGGTACCCGTGAGCACGAGACCGCACTCGTAGGTGTCGATGATCGTGTAGTCGTGCCGCGCCTTCTTGTTCTGGGCGATCAGCTTGCGCCCTTTTTCCTTAGCCATAGTGCGGCCATTTTTGCACTAAGGACCCACCCCGAGGCCACCCAATACCGTGCGGGCCCGCTCCTCGGCCCCCTCGGCGGCCGTCAGGTCCGGGCTGATGCCCCGGCCGTCCAGGCTGCGGCCCGCCGGAGTGCGGTAGATCCCCACCGTCAGCTCGGCCACCGAGCCGTCCGCCAGCTCGGTCGGCATCTGCACCGACCCCTTGCCGAAGGTGTGGCTGCCGACCGTCACGGCCCGCCCCCGGTCCTGGAGCGCGCCCGTGACCAGCTCGGCCGCGCTCATCGTGCCGCCGTCGACCAGCGCGACCAGCGGCCGGGCGGTGTCCCCGCCCCGGTCCGCGTACAGGGCGCGCTGGGCGCCCCGCACGTCGTACGTCGCCACCAGCCCGCCGTCCAGGAAGGCGGAGGCGGCCGTCACCGCCTCGGTGACCAGGCCGCCCGGGTTCCCGCGCAGGTCCAGCAGCACCCCGGCCCCGGCGGGGGCCGCGCGCACGGCCTCCCGGACGCGTTCGCCCGAGCCGCGGGTGAAGGAGGACACCTTGATGACGACCACCTTCTTGCCCAGCTCGCGGACGGTCACGGCCTCGGTGCTCAGCCGGGCCCGGCGCACCGTCTCGGTCAGGTCCGCGCCGTCGCGCACGACCTCCAGGGTCACCGCCGTGCCGGCGTCGCCCCGCAGCCGGGCCACCACCTGGGCCACCGTGGACCCGGTGACCGGCTCCCCGTCCACCCGGGTCAGCCGGTCGCCCGCGCGCAGTCCGGCGCGCGCGGCGGGCCCGTCGGGCTGCACCCGGGTCACGGCGATCCGGCCGTCGCGGCCGCGCTCGGCCCAGAGCCCGACCCCGGTGTAGCGGCCGTCGAGGTCGTCCTCGAAGGAGGCGTACTCGCCCTGGTCGTAGACCACGCCCCAGCGGTCCCCGCTGCGGCTGACCACGTCCTGGGCGGCGTTCTTGCCCGACTTGCCCTCGGCGACGGCCTCGGCCGCGGCCCGGGCGACGGCGTCCCGGTCGGCCGTCGCGGGCTTCCCGGCGCCGGTGGGCGCGGGGGCCCTCGTACCGGTGGGGGTACGTCCCCCCTCGCCCGGGTCGGGTCGGTACCCGGAACTGACGGCGGCGCCCAGCCCGCCCAGGGCGCCGAGCAGCGCCAACGTCACGGCGGCCCCGCGACGCAGGTCGCGGGGCCGGAGACAGTGAGGGACGGGACGGCCCGGCATGGCGCCGAGTCTAGGACAAGCCCCGCGCCGGCACGGCTGGTTGGCCACACCGCCCGCGGGGCGCTCGTCACACCTTCAGGTACTTGCGCAGCGCCACGAACGCCGCGAGGGAGGGCATCAGCAGACCGATGACCAGCACCAGCGGGAGCTTGGTGAGGACCGCGTCCCAGCCGATGAAGTTGATCAGTTCCATCTTCTGGCGCAGCCCCGCGCCGTGGTCGATCACGAAGTACTGGCCGGAGACGAGCATGCCGCAGGCGAGCGCCGCACCGATCAGCCCGGCGAAGGCGGCCTCCATGATGAAGGGCACCTGGATGTAGAAGCTGGAGGCTCCCACCAGCCGCATGATCCCGGTCTCCCGCCGACGGCTGAACGCCGAGACGCGCACCGTGTTGACGATCAGCAGCAGCGCCACCACGAGCATGATCAGCATGATGCCGAGGGCGGCCACGTTGAGGTAGCCGAGCAGCCGGAAGAGGTTGTCCAGCACGGTCCGCTGGTCCTCCACCGACTGGACCCCGTCCCGCCCGGCGAAGGCGGTGGTGATGACCTTGTACTTCTCCGGGTTCTTCAGCTTCACGCGGAAGGACTCGGGCATCTGGTCCGGGGTGATGGAGGCGGCCAGGGCGGTGTGCCCGAACTGCTCCTTGTAGTGCTTGTAGGCGTCGTCGGACGATTCGTAGGCGACCGTCTCGACGAGGTCCATCTTCTTGAGGTCGGCCTCGATCTGCTTCTTCTGCTCCGCCGTCACCGCGCCCTTGGCACAGGAGGCACCGGCGCTGGCCTCGGCGTCGTTCTTGTTGCAGAGGTAGATCGAGACGTTGACCTTGTCGTACCAGTAGCCCTTCATCTGGCTCACCTGGTCGCGCATGAGCAGGGAGCCACCGAACAGGGCCAGCGACAGGGCCACGGAAATGATGACCGCGAAGGTCATGGTGAGATTGCGGCGGAGGCCTACGCCGATCTCCGACATGACGAACTGGGCGCGCATGGCGTCCTTTCAGTGCTGGTAGCCGTAGACGCCGCGCGACTGGTCGCGCACGAGACGGCCCTGTTCGAGTTCGATGACACGCTTGCGCATCTGGTCGACGATCTGCTGATCGTGCGTGGCCATGATCACGGTGGTGCCGGTCCGGTTGATCCGGTCCAGCAGCTTCATGATCCCGACCGAGGTCGTCGGGTCGAGGTTGCCGGTCGGCTCGTCCGCGATGAGCAGCGCCGGGCGGTTGACGAAGGCCCGGGCGATGGCCACGCGCTGCTGCTCACCGCCGGACAGCTCGCCGGGCATCCGGCTCTCCTTGCCGCCCAGTCCGACCAGTTCCAGGACCTGGGGGACGGCCTTGCGGATCTCGCCGCGGGGTTTGCCGATGACTTCCTGGGCGAAGGCCACGTTCTCCGCGACCGTCTTGTTCGGGAGCAGGCGGAAGTCCTGGAAGACGGTCCCCAGCTGGCGCCGCATGTGCGGGACCTTCCAGTTGGAGAGTCTGGCGAGGTCCTTGCCCAGTACGTGGACCTGCCCCTGGCTGGCCCGCTCCTCGCGCAGTATCAGCCGCAGGAAGGTGGACTTGCCGGAGCCGGAGGAGCCGACCAGGAAGACGAACTCGCCCTTGACGATCTCCAGGGAGACGTCCCTGAGTGCGGGCTGGCTCTGCTTCGGGTAGTACTTGGACACACTGTCGAATCGGATCACGGGTGCACCACGGTCGCCGGGAGTAGGTGAGCGTGACCATACGCGAATGGGCGCAGGCTAGGGACCCGGCATCCGGAGTTGTCCGTTATATCCCCCGGTGCGGGAGAGCTCGGATCGCGTTTGCCCGGACGGGCCGCGCCGAATGTCGCGGGAGCTGGCACAGTGGTAGGGGGAACGGACTGCTTCCCACTGCCGTTGTACATGGGGACGAGAGGAGGACAGCGCATGACATATGACCGGCTCGTGTGCGCTAACTGCGCCGCGCCCGTCAGTCAGGGCCGCTGCCCGGTGTGCCGGGCGAACAGGGAGCGCCTCCAGCAGGAGGACCGCCCCTTCGCCAACCTCAACCCCATGACGCTCATCGCGCTCATGGTGGTGCTCGTGGCGGCGCTCGCCCTGGTGGCGCACCAGGCCGCGTAGCTGCGTGGGCGGCCCGGGCCGGACGACGGCCCGCGGTGAAGCCGCACGTACCGATCGAAGAAGCCCGGACCCCTTGCCAGGGGTCCGGGCTTCTCGGCTGTTCAGTGGCCTCCACGGCCCGCGGGAGGGGCCTTAGGAGGCCTGCTCCTGCTGCTTGCGCCAGCGGATGCCGGCTTCCAGGAAGCCGTCGATCTCGCCGTCGAGCACCGCCTGCGGGTTGCCGACCTCGAACTCGGTGCGCAGGTCCTTGACCATCTGGTACGGGTGCAGGACGTAGGAGCGCATCTGGTTGCCCCAGGAGCTGCCGCCGTCCTTGAGGGCGTCCATCTTGTCCTTCTCCTCCTGGCGGCGCCGCTCCAGCAGCTTGGCCTGGAGGACGTTCATCGCGCTCGCCTTGTTCTGGATCTGCGAGCGCTCGTTCTGGCAGGAGACCACGATGCCGGTCGGCAGGTGCGTGATGCGGACCGCCGAGTCGGTGGTGTTGACGCCCTGGCCACCGGGGCCGGAGGCGCGGTACACGTCGACGCGCAGCTCGGCCTCGTCGATCTCGACGTGGTCGCTGGTCTCGACGACCGGCAGCACCTCGACGCCCGCGAAGGAGGTCTGGCGACGGCCCTGGTTGTCGAAGGGCGAGATCCGGACGAGGCGGTGCGTGCCCTGCTCGACCGACAGGGTGCCGTAGGCGTAGGGCGCCTTGACGACGAAGGTGGTCGACTTGATGCCGGCCTCTTCCGCGTACGAGGTCTCGTAGACCTCGGTCGGGTAGCCGTGCCGCTCGGCCCAGCGCAGGTACATGCGCTGGAGGCGCTCGGCGAAGTCGGAGGCGTCCACGCCACCGGCCTCGGCCCGGATGTTGACCAGGGCCTCGCGCTCGGCGTACTCGCCGGAGAGCAGGGTCCGGACCTCCATCTCGTCCAGCGCCTTGCGGACCGAGACCAGCTCGGTCTCGGCCTCGGCCAGGGTGTCCGCGTCGTCCATCTCCTGGGCGAGGTCGAAGAGGACTTCGAGGTCGTCGATCCGACCGCGCAGGGTCTCGGTCTTGCGGACCTCGGCCTGGAGGTGGGAAAGCTTGCTCGTGATCTTCTGGGCGGCCTCGGGGTCGTCCCACAGGGACGGCACCGCGGCCTGCTCTTCGAGCACGGCAATCTCGGCCCTCAACTTGTCGAGGTCCAGGACGGCCTCGATCGACCCCATGGTCGAGGAGAGGGACTTCAGCTCTTCGGAAACATCGACGACTGCCACGGGTCCAGCGTAGCCGGTCCCCGGACGGGCCCGTCCGGCCAGGCCGGATACCCCTCTACGAAGGGCGACCCGAACGGGCGTACGCTCGGCGTATGACCGTCTTCCTCGTCATCCGCCGCCATGTGGACTACATGCGTGTCACGACGACGGGCTGTCTGCCGCCGGACCGAACCACAGCCTGATTTCCCCAGCTGATCGATTCGCCCCCGGTCCTGTACGCGGCTCGCGCGGCCCCGACGCCACCCCTGTCGGCGGCCCCCTCCCACCCGCTGTCCCCGCCACCTCTGGGGAACAGGACCACGTGACATCCGAAACGGAGCCGTCATGCCGTCCGCGCACCCTTCCCCGATCTCCCTTCCCGCTCCGCACCCCGCCCCGCTCCCCGTCCTGGACCTCTCCCGGGCCGACGACCCCGCCGAGCGGGACGCCTTCCGCGCGGAGCTGCACGCCGCCGCCCGGGACACCGGCTTCCTGCACCTGACCGGACACGGCATCGGGGCCGACGAGAGCGCCCGCGTCCTGGCCGTGACCCGCGCCTTCTTCGCGCTCCCCGAAGCCGACCGGCTCGCCGTGAGCAACCTGAACTCGCCCCACTTCCGGGGGTACACGCGGATCGGGCACGAGCTCACCGGCGGCGCCTCCGACTGGCGCGACCAGCTCGACGTGGGCGCGGAGCGGGCCGCGCCGCCGGTGGGGCCCGGGGACCCGGCGTACCTGTGGTTGGAGGGGCCCAACCAGTGGCCCGCGGCCCTGCCCGAGCTGCGGACCGTGGTCCTGGAGTGGCAGTCCCGGCTGGCGGCGGTGGCCCACCGGCTCCTCCAGGAGCTGCTCGCGTCCATCGGCGCCCCGGCGGACTTCTTCGACGCGGCCTTCGCGGACCGCCCCCACCTGCACACCAAGCTGATCCGCTACCCCGGCTCCGCGCCGTCCGGGACGGACCAGGGGGTGGGGGCGCACAAGGACTACGGTTTCCTCACCCTGCTCCTCCAGGACGCGGTGGGCGGGCTCCAGGTCCGCCGCGGGGACGGCTTCCTGGACGTGCCGCCGCTGCCGGGGGCGTTCGTGGTGAACCTGGGCGAGCTGCTGGAGATCGCGACCCAGGGCTACCTCCGGGCCACCGACCACCGGGTGGTCAGCCCGCCGGGGGCGGTGGAGCGGTACTCGGTGCCGTTCTTCTACAACCCGCGGCTGGACGCCGTCGTCGGGACGGTCCCGGGCGACTACCTGCGGGCGGCGCCGGGGCTCGCGCAGGACGCGGCGAATCCGCTGCACGCGGAGTACGGGCGCAACGAACTCAAGGGCTGGGTACGCGCCCACCCCCAGGTCGCCCGCCGCTGGCACCCGACCCTCCTGACCCCGTAACCCCTCCCTCCGGGGGCCGGCCGCTCGAACGCCGGCCACATCAAGCCCCGCCGGCGTTTGAGGCGCCCCCGGAGGGGCCGGGGCCGGGGCTCGGCTACGGGCGGGACGGGACGGAGTGCTTGCTGTCCTGGGCGGGCGGCGGGTCCTCGCCGGACGCGGCGAGCCAGCCGCCGACGGACACGGCCACCACCAGCACCGCCCCCGCCAGGGACAGCATCAGCCGCCGCTTGCGCACGGTGTCGGCCCGGTGCCGCGCGGACCCCGGCCGGTGCCCACCGGCGGGCCTCGGCACCCGGGCCGTCCCCAGCGCACCCCCGGCCAACTCGTCCGGCCCCGGCACCCGCATCGAGGTGTGCGTGTCCCGGTTCGAGTCCGTCGCCGACCCCGGAACCAGCGGCACCACGCCCCGCCGCCGCACCGGATCGGCGGGGGCCGGAGCGGCCTCCTCGGGCTCCTCCTCCAGATCGTCCGGCTCGTCGACGTCCAGCGGCGGCATCCCGCTCAGCAGGGGCAGCAGGTCCCGCAGCCGGGCGGACAGCTCGGAGGCCCTGAGCCGCGAGGCGGGGGCCTTGGCCAGGCACTGGACCATCAGCTGCCACAGCTCGTCGGGGATCCCCGGCAGCGGCACCACCGTCTCGGTCACGTGCCGCCGCAGCACCGCCCCCGGGTGCCCGCCGCCGAAGGGCGTGAACCCGGCGAGCAGCTCGTACAGGACGGTCGCGAGCGCGTATATGTCCACCGCGGCGCGCGGCGGCAGCCCCTCGACGATCTCGGGGGCCAGGTAGTCGGGCGTACCGATGATCCGGGTGGTCGGCGCCACGGCCCGGCTGCCGCCCGGCGGCGGCGCGGCCCGGCGCGGGGAGTCGATCAGCTTGGAGACGCCGAAGTCGGTGAGCAGCGCCGGGTGCGCCCCGCCCGGGCCGATCGGGCCCTGCATGTCGAGCAGCACGTTCTCGGGCTTGACGTCGCGGTGCACCACCCCGGCCGCGTGCGCGGCGGCGAGCGCGTCCGCGACGTCGGCGACGATGGCGACCGCCGCCTCGGGGGCGAGCCGCCGTTCGCGGTCGAGCCGGGTGCGCAGGTCCGTACCGCGGACCAGGTCCATGACGAGCGCGAGGTCGTTGCCGTCCACGACGAGGTCGCGGACCGAGACGACGTGCGGATGCTCCAGGCCGAGCAGCGCGCTGCGCTCCTGGACGAACCGCCCCACCAGCTCCTGGTCGGACGCGAGGTCCTCACGGAGCAGCTTGACGGCGACGGGGCCCTCGGGCCCCTCGCCCAGCCATACCGTGCCCGCGCTGCCGCGCCCAAGGATCTGGTGCGCGGTGTACCGGCTGCCGATCTTCCGTGCCACGACTGCTCCCTCAGCGGCTGGCGTACACACCAAAGCTACGCGGCCGCGTGGGGGTTGGAGGCCAGCAGGGGGCCCGATTCGCGACGACCTTCACTTCTGTGGGCGAAATCGTGTCCTGGAAGTCGACAAATCCACGAACTCACCGCTAAGGAGCAGTCCCGGCGTCAGGTGGCGGAGCCCGTGCCGCCGAGGTCGCCGAACCACTGCTTCACTTCGGAGCCCCAGGTCCAGACCTGGTCCCACCAGCCCTTGCCGGTGCCCACCCACTCCTGGAGCGGGGTCAACTCCCAGACCAGCCAGCCCGCCACGAAGAGCAGGACCAGGGTGAACAGGCAGCCCTTGAGGCAGCCGAGCCCGGGGATCCGCATCGGGTTGGCACTGCGGCGGCGCGGCTCGCGCGGCTCCCTCGGCTCGCGCGGGGCGGGCCGCTGGGGCTGGCGGGGCTGCTGGGCGGGCGCCCCGGCGTACTGCTGGGGCTGGTGCTGCGGCTGCTGCTGTTGCGGCTGCTGCTGGTACTGGGGCTGCTGGGGCCGCTGCTGGTACTGCGGCTGTTGCGGCTGCTGGTACTGCTGCTGCGGAGGCTGCTGCCGGTACTGCTGGGGCTGGCGCTGCTGCGGCTGCTGGTACTGCTGCGGCGGCCCCTGCTGGTACTGCTGGGGCTGCTGGTACTGCTGCTGCGGCGGAGCCTGGCGCTGCGGCCTGCGGCGCAGCGGGTCGTCGGCCGGGTCGAGGTAGTGCATCTGGGTCTGCTCGTTGCGGTCCCGGGCGGCCCGCATCTGCGACTGCCACGGGTGCGGCTGGTCCGGCGCCTGTACGGGCGGCAGCACCGCGGTCGGGTCGGCCCCGGGCGCGTGCTGCGGGGCCGGCGGCATCGACTGCATGACGCTGGTGGCCGCGTTCGGGTCGTAGGCGCCCATGGGTCCGTTGACGGGCGGCAGCACCTGGGTCGGGTCGGCGGCGCCCGGGGTCTGCGGGACCGGCGCGGGCGCCGGGTCGGGCGCGAGCAGCGCGCCGACGCCGAGCGCGGCCTCGACCTCGGCCGCGGAGGAGTGCACGCCGATGCCCGCGGCGACCACGCGCAGGGCGCGGGCCAGGCTGACGGCGCTGGGCCGCAGGTCCGGCTCCTTGCTCAGGCAGCGCTCGATGACCGTCCACAGCGGCTCGGGCAGGGTCGAGGGGCGCTGCGGGTCCTCGCTGAGGTGGCGGTGCAGCACCTCCAGCGCGGTACCGCCCGCGAACGGCGGACGGCCGGTGACCAGCTCGTACATCAAGATGCCCGCGCCGTAGATGTCGACGGCGGAGGTCTGCGGGCGGCCCTCGGCGGACTCGGGGGCGACGTAGGCGGGCGTGCCGACGAACTCGTGGGTGCGGGTGAGGCCCGGGGAGTCGGCGAGGCGCGCGATGCCGAAGTCGGTGAGCATCGGGCGCATCTGGCCGTCGCGCTCGTCGACCAGGACGTTCGCGGGCTTGAGGTCGCGGTGCACGACGCCGTCGGCGTGGCTGGCGGCGAGCGCGTCCGCGATCTGGGCGGTCAGCAGGCTCGCGGCGACCGGGGTGAACGGCCCGTTCTCCCGCAGGTACTTGTGCAGGTCGGGACCGTCGATGAGGTCCATGACGAGCGCGAGCAGGTCGCCCTCGACCACGAGGTCGCGGGTGCGGACGATGTTGGGGTGGGTCAGCCTGAGCAGGACGGAGCGCTCGCGCAGGAAGCGCATGACGACGTCCGGGTCGTGGGCCAGCTCCTCCTTGAGGACCTTGATGGCCACGGTCTCGCCGGGCTGTCCGGCGACCGCCGCCTCGGCGCCCGCGACCTCGCGCTGGCGGGCGCGCCAGACGGTACCCGTGGCGCCGCGTCCGAGCGGCTCCTCGAGCAGGTATTTGCTGCCGACTGGCCGCACGTCTCGCGCTCCCCTGCTGTCGTCCTGCTGTCGTCTTCCGACTGCTGCTTTTCCCAGAGTTTTTCCGACCCACTCTAGGTGGTGTCCCGAGGGAAGACGCTGGGCGTCCAGCGATGGTTGCCGTACATATATACGAAGAGTGACATTTGCGGGGTATGCCCGTGGCGATTTTCCGCAGGTGGCTGTCCGTATCCGTTCGGTGCGTGAACGGACGCACGATCGATCAAGATCACTTGTGGGTGGGTGTCGGGCGTGTTGTCGGTGACAGGTGCGAGGATGCACCCGTACGGAGTGGGGGGTCGGGAGCCCTCCTCTCCGCATGACCTGACCGGACGACGCGTCCGCGCCGGGTGGGGGGCCAACGGGCAGTCATGCCCCGCCGTTCCCCTGCCGGGCGCACGCAGCGCGCACCGCGCAGAAGGGACCGCTGACGGCGATGCAGATCCGGCTGACCGTCCTCGGGCCGCGCAGCGGCCACCAGATCGCGCCCGCGACGTGTGACGTGCTCGTCACCGCGCCCGTCGGCACCCCGCTGGCCGCGGTGGCCTCCGGGCTGGCGGCGACCGTGGCGGGCCCGGACACGGGGGGCACGGTGGTCCTCTACGCCGGTGCGGAGCGGCTCGATCCGCAGCGCCGGGTGCTGGGCGAGCCGCCCCTGGTCGACGGGGCCGTACTGGCCCTGCACACCCCGGTCGCGGAGGTGGCGCCCGGTCCGGACGAGGGCCTCGGCGCGCCCCAGCTGCACGTGGTGGCGGGACCGGACGCGGGCGGCGTGCACCTGCTGCACCCCGGCTCGCTGCGGATCGGCCGCTCCGCGGACGCGGACGTGCCGCTCGACGACCCCGACGTGTCCCGACTGCACTGCGCGGTGACGGTCACGGAGGACGGCCGGGTGAGCGTCGCCGACCTCGACTCCACGAACGGCACCGCCCTGGACGGGATCCCGGTGGCGGGCGCCCCGGTCCGGCTGGCGCCGGGAGCGCTGCTGCGGGTCGGCGAGTCCACCCTGCGGCTGGCGGGCCCGGCCGCGCCGACGCTCGCGCTGACCCCGGACCTCCAGGGCCACCTGGCCCTCCCGGCCCCGACCGCCCCCGACTCCGGCGCCGACCCCGACGGCCCGGGCGCCGCGCACCCCGGGCACGCCCCTGAACACGCCCCCGCGCACGCCCCCGGCCCGCGGCCCGCCACCGCGGGCGCGGGCCCGTACCCCGCCCGCGACGGCGGCGCCGGGAGGACCGGCGGCCACCCGGAGCCCACCGGCCCCGGACCCGCCCCGCACGCGGCGCACTCCCGGTCCGACACCCCGGCGGGCGGCACGCGCTCGGGCCACCCGGCCACCGCCTGGCCCGCCGCCGGGGGCCCCGGCTCCGACACCGGCCCCGGCGCCCGCGCCGCGGACGGCCCCCCCGCGGGCCCCCGGACCCGCCACCCCGGGGGCGCCCCCCCGGGCGGGGGAGGGGCCGAGGCGGCGCACTGGGGCGGGCCGGG
>NZ_JBHWLC010000106.1:0-24141 GCF_042730635.1 Streptomyces sp. NPDC059917 | reverse complement strand
GGGCTGGACAATCCAGCCCCGCCGGCGTTTGAGGCGCCCCCGGAGGGCATCGGGGCGGCGGCGGCCGGGGCTGGGCAGTGTGGCCTCGCCCGGGGCGGGCTAGCGGGCCGGGGCGTCCGGGGGCGTGGTCGCCAGGCCCATGCCGTAGGCGACCACCGCGGCCTGGGTGCGGTTCTCCAGGCCCAGTTTGGCCAGGGTGCGCGAGACGTACGTCTTCACGCTCGTCCCCGCCAGATGCAGCTCCCGGGCGATCTGCTCGTTCGTCATCCCCATCCCGATCAGCCGCAACACCTTCCGCTCGCTCTCGCTGAGCGAGGCCACCTTGGCGTCGACCCCGTCCACCCGCACCGGAACCCGCCGCATCGCCTGGCGCACCAGGCTGCGCAGCACCTCGGGGGCGAAGACCCGGCCGCCGGTGGCCACCACCTCCAGCGCCGAGAACAGCTCCTCGCAGCGCAGGTCCTTGAGCAGGAACCCGCTCGCCCCGGCCTCCAGCGCCTCCAGCACCTGGCCGTCACCGCTGTAGGTGCTCAGCACCAGCACCCGCGGCGGATCGGCCAGTTCCAAGAGCTTGCGCGTCGCGGCGATGCCGTCGACGTGCGGCATCCGCAGGTCCATCAGGACGATGTCGGGCCGGTGCGAGCGCACTTGGACCAGGGCCTCGGCGCCGTCGACCGCTTCGCCGACCACCTCGAACCCGTCGCCCGACTCGATCATCATCCGCAGACCGGACCGGATGATCGTCTGGTCGTCCACGATTACCACGCGGATGCTCACAGGGCGCGTCCTTCGTTCTCTGTCGGGATGAGGAGGGCGGTCCGGTCCGCCGCGGCCGGCAGCGGGACCACCGCCTGGACCCGGTAGCCGCCACCGGCCACGGGCCCCGCGTCGAAGGAGCCGCCGACCTCGGCGAGCGCGTCGGCCAGCCCGCGCAGCCCCAGCCCGGCCGAGCCGTACCCGGCGCCCGGACCCGGGTGTTCGCAGGTCCGCCCGTTGACGACCTGGAGGGAGACCGTGCCGGGTCCGTACACCAGCCGGACCCGCACCGGCGCCCCCGGCGCGTACTTCGCCGCGTTGGTCAGGGCCTCCCGGCTGACCCGGTACAGCAGGGACTCGCACCGCTGACCGAGGTCGCGCGGGCGGCCCTCGACCGCGTGCGAGGCGTCCATGCCGATGGCCCGCATGTTGCGGGTCAGGCCCTCCAGGAACTCGTTGCAGCTCAGGTGGCCGCGCAGCGGTTCGTCCGGATCGTCGGGCTCGCGCAGCACGTTGATCACCCCGCGCAGCTCCTGCATCACGGTGATCGCGCCGTCCTGGATCGCCCCGAACTCCGCGGCCGCCTCGGGCGTGATCCCCTTGCGCCGCTGCGCGGCTCCCGCCCGCATCACCAGGTAGGTGGCGTGGTGGCCGACCGTGTCGTGGATCTCGAAGGCGAGCTGGGTGCGCTTCTCCAGGATGGCGAAGCGGGCCGCGCTGTCGATCGCGGACTCCGCGCTCGACAGCCGCTCCCGCAGCCGTTCCCGCAGCTCCCGCTGGCGGCGCACGAGGAAGCCGAGCATCGCCGGCACCACGAAGTTGACCGCGGCGACGTACACCTGCCAGCGCGGGTCGTCGACGAAGTCCCCGATCAGCGGACGCGTGCACAGGTAGCCGAGGACGGCCGCGCCGACGACGGCGCCGGGTCGGCGCCGCCCGTACGCCGCCGTCGCGTAGACGGCGGCGATCAGCGCCGTGCCCTCGTCCGACGCCAGGGTCGAGGCGAGGGCGACGGCCACGCACAGCTCGGGCCGGGTGCGCCGCCACATCAGGCTCCCGGCCGCCACCAGCGCGCACGCGGCGCTGGCCCCGTACCCGAGGAAGAGGCCGGTCCCGTGCACGGTGAGCAGGACCAGGCAGCTCGCCGCCCCCACCAGGAGCGCCAGGACCGCGTCCTGGAGGACGCGCTGGCGCGGGGACAGGGGCGTCTCGCAGCGGCCGAGCGCGCGCAGTTTCCGCCGGGCGAGGCGGTAGACGTGAGTGGGCATGCGGGTCACTCCAGGGGAGGTTCTGCCGGTGCGGTCGCCGACCGCCCGGCCGGCAGGTGGACGACGACGGTGGTGCCCCGCCACGACGAGTCGAGGCAGACGCGGGCGCCGAGGTGGGCGGCGAGCCTGCCGATGACGTGCAGTCCGATCTGCTCCGACTCCATCCAGTCGGCGGACGGGGCGCCCTGGAGCAGCACGTTGAGGGCGTCGAGCCGCTCGCGGGGGATGCCGGAGCCCTCGTCGCGGACCCGGACGACGAGCCCCCGCCCGGGCAGCAGCTCGGCGGACACCTCGACCGGTCGCTCCGGCGGGGAGAAGCGGACGGCGTTGTCGATGACCTCGGCCAGCAGGTGCGTCAGCGCGCTGACGTCGTCGGCCGGGACGGTGACGGCGGGCACCGGCTGGTGCACGGCGGCGCGGGTGTACTCGTCCACCTCCGAGGCCGCCGCGCGCAGTACGTCGACCAGCGGTTCGGCGCGCGGGTGGGCGCGGCCCGGCGCGGCGCCGGTCAGCAGCAGCATGTTCTCCCCGTGCCGCCGCATCCGGTTGGCGAGGTGGTCGAGCCGGAAGAAGGCGTCCAGCGCGTCCGGGTCGCCCTCGGCCATCTGGAGCCGGCCGAGCAGGTCGAGCTGTTCGTGGACCAGTACGTGCGAGCGCAGCGACATGGCGGCGAGCCGCTCGTGGACCACGGCGCGCAGCACCACCTGGCGGCAGGTCTGCGTGACGGCCTCGCGCACCACGGCGTCGAAGGCCCGGGTCACGTCCCCGACCTCGTCGGTGGCGCCGAGGTCCACCGGGGTCACGTCCAGGGCCAGGCCCCCGGGGTCGGGGGCGCGCGACACCCGGGCGACCAGGGCGGGCAGTTCGTGCTGGGCCTTGAGCGCCGCCCGGCGCAGCCGCTGGAGGCGGCGCACCAGGCGCCGCGCGACGAACGCCGCCACCCCCGCGGAGACCAGTACGGCGCAGGCCACCAGCGCCACGTGGGCGAGCAGCGCCTCCCAGGCGCGCGCCCGGGCGGTGGCGGCCGCGTGCAGCGACTGCTCCTGCAGGGACGCGGAGACCTCGTGCATCCGGTCCAGGACCCGGGTGGCGCAGGTGCCCCACTCGGCCCGGGCGGGCCGTTTGCCCTCGGCCGCGCGGGCGAGCGGCGCGGCCAGGCAGCCGTCGTCGATCGCGGTGGCGTCCTGCCCGGACGCGCTGCGGGCGTCGGCGGCGGCCCGGAACTCCCGCGCCGCGTAGTGCCGCTGTCCGTCCTGCCGGGCGAGGAAGGCGGTGTCCTTGGCGGACAGGGCCGCGGTGTCGGGGGCCGCGTCGATCAGGGCGCGCTGCGCGGACAGCGCGGCGGTGCCCGCCGCCAGCGCGCGCACGGCCCGGGCCGTGTCGACGGCCCGGGGGGCGGGACCGGTGCCGGGGGCGAAGGCGAGGGCGCCGAGCGCCTCGATGGCTTCGTGGTAGGCGGACACCGCGGTCGGGAGGTCCCCGGAGCGGCCGAGGTCGGCCGCGCGGGCCCGGTCCAGCCCGTCCAGCGCGGTGCGCGCGCGGTCCAGCCGGGGCGCGAGGGCGGCGTCGGCGGCGCCGGGCTCGGCGTCCTCGCGGAACTTCCCGACGGCCCGGTCGGTCTCCAGTCGGCGCTGCCCGACCTGGTCGGTGACCTTGCCCCCGGCCAGGGCGAGTGCGCCCCGCTCGTTCTCCAGGCCGCGGGTGACGGCCGTGGCCGCCAGCGCGACGTAGGCGCGGCGTTCGGTGACGACCGTGTCGTGGTGGTGCGCCGCCGCGTCCCGCACGACGGTCACCGCGAGCCCGAGCGCGAGGCAGAGCGGCAGCAGGAGGACGAGTCCGACCTGGGTGCCCAGCCGCCTGTGGTGCAGTGCGTAGGTGCTCATGGGTCCCAACGTCTTCCGGCGCGGGCTTGGTCCGGCCGTGGTGTGGTGCGGGGGCGCGTCCCACGGTGGCAGCCGATCGGACCGGCGTCCGGCGCCGAACGGCGTCAACCCCGCTCCGATGGTGGACACTCCGGTGCGGTGGGAGTGAACTCCGTATCAGCGTATGCACCGGTGGATGGACCTTCGGCCGACTAAAGGCCTAGGGACATCGGCCGAAGGTCGCAGGTCGGGGCGGGCGTGCCGGAGGTAAGGGGCGTGGGCGGCGACCGAGCCTCACGGGCTACGGAGCCTCACGTGTCACGCACCACGCGCCACGCACCACGGGTCACGCTCCACGCGCCACGGTCACGCGTCACGCGTCACGGGAAGAGCATGCGGGCCGCCTCGACCCGGTTGTGCGCGCCGAGGCGGGTGAGGATCTCGCTGACGTGCGTCTTCACCGTGGCCACCCGCAGGTGCAGCCGGTCGGCGATCGCCGCGTTGGACAGACCGGTGGAGAGCAGCTCCAGCACCTCGCGCTGACGGTCGGTCAACGCCTCCGACACGGCCGCCGACGGCCGCCGCGCCGCCGGTGGCCGGTGGGCGACGAGGGAGAGGACGTACGCGGTCATCTCCGCGGAGAAGAACGCCTGACCCGCGGCCACGTACCGCACCGCCCGCCCGAGGTCCTTGTCCAGCGCGCCCACGGCCAGCACCCCCGACGCGCCGGCCGCCACCGCGTCCGCCACGATGCGCGGGCCCGGCGGGCCGACGAGCACCACCTCCGGACCGCCCGGCCCCCGCCGCAACTCCCGGGTGAGGGCGAACCCGTCGACGCGCGCGTCGGCGTACACCACGACGACGTCCGGCAGCAGCACCCGGATCCGCTCGCGCGCGCTCGCCTCGTCCCAGGCCTCCCCGATCGGGTTGACGTCGGCGGCCCGGCGCAGCTCGTCGCGCAGCACCGCGCGCAGTTCGTGATCGCCGCTGACCGGCAAGGCCGTGATCATCGCGTGCTGCTCCGAACGGGGGGAGGGGCGGGGGAAGGGCGGGGGGAGGGGAACCGGGACGAGCGGGCCGGAGGTTACGTTGGCCGTACGCCGTGACCGTCTGGAGCCTGCTGTTGCCGATCAAAGTGCTGGTCATCGAGGACAACGTCATCACCGCGGCGGGTCTGGAGCAGATCATCGGCTCCGCCGGGGACATGGAGGTGGTGGGCGTCGCCCGCGATGCGGCAGCGGCCGTGGTCGAGGCGGCACGGACCCGGCCGGACGTCGCCCTCGTCGACCTGGTCCTGCCCGACGAGGACGGACTCGTGGTCGCCCGGCGGCTGCTGGAGGCGCCCCGGCCGCCGCGGGTGCTCGTCATGACGGCCTTCCACGACGAGTCCCGGGTGCGCGAGGCACTCGACCTCGGGGTGTCCGGCTTCCTGCTGAAGGACCTCGCGGTCGACGACCTGTTGGAAGCCGTCCGCGCGGCCCGCGCCGGGCACTCGGTGCTGCACCCGGTGGTGACCCGGAGCCTGCTCGACTCCCTGCGCGCGGACACCTCCGCCTCGGCCGAGGACCTCGACCTCCTCGCCACCCTCACGGACCGCGAGCGTTCCGTACTGCGCCTGCTCGCGCTCGGGCTGACCAACGCGGCCATCGGCGAACGGCTCGGCGTCACCGAGGCGACGGTCAAGAACCACGTGGCCCAGCTCTTCGGCAAGCTCGGCCTGACCGGCCGGGTGCAGCTCGCCCGTTTCGTCAACCGGCTGGGTCCGCAGGACATGTGACCCCGCCGCCCCGCCCGCCTCCCCGCCCGGCGTCCGCGCCGCCGGGCGGTGCGGTACGGCGGCGCGCACCGCGAAGCCGTCGCCCGCCGGTCCGGCCGTGAAGGTGCCGCCCAGCAGCCGCACCCGCTCGGCCAGCCCGGCCAGTCCGTTGCCACCGCCGGGCAGGGTGCGCGCGGGCAGGCGCACGCCACCGCTGTCGCGCACCTCCACCCGGAGCCCCTCGACGTCGCAGTCGACCCGGACCGTCACCGCCGCGCCCACCGCGTGCTTCGTCGCGTTCGTCAGCGACTCCTGGATCACGCGGTACGCCGCCAGCTGGAGCGGTGTGGGCAGCACCTCCGCGTGCCCCTCCTGACGCAGGGTCACGTCCAGGCCGCCCCGCCGCGCGTGGTCGACCAGCTCCGGGATGCGCTCGGCCGGACAGGCCAGGTTGGCGGCCGTGACGAGGTGCAGCGCCTCCCGCAGCTCCTCCAGGGCCCGCTGCCCGCTCTCCCGGATCCGGTCGACGGTCCGCACGGCCGCGGGGGGCAGGACGGCGCGCGAGGTGGCGTCGAGCGCGTTCGCGGCCAGCACGATGTCGCTCACCCGGTGGGCCACGATGTCGTGCAGGTCGCGGGCGACCCGGGACCGCTCCCGCGCCTCGGCCCGCTCCACCAGCCGGGCCTGGGCCCGCTCCAGCTCCGCGGTGCGCTCGCGGGCCGCCGCGGCGGCCCGCTCGCGCCGACCCCAGGTGCGCCCCGCCCACAACGGGCCCAGGGCGAGCGCGAGGGCCACGAGCGCCTGCCGCACGTCGAAGGAACCGGGGTCGAGCGGGCCCGAGGAGCCGTCGGGGGGACGCCCGTAGACCGCGACGCCGACCGCGACCGCCACCAGGGAGCCGGTCACGGCGAGGGCGGCCAGTACGCGTCGATCGCGGACCCGGACGCCGGCCGCGTACAGGGCCACGGCGAGGACGAGCGGGGTGTCGGCCAGCAGGTGCCCCAGCATGGCGAGCACGGCGTAGAGGACCGGGCGGGCCGCGTGGCGGACCATCACGACGACGAGCAGGACGCACAGCACGACCACGACGGCCGGCCGGTCGGAGAGCACGAGCCCGCCGGGCATGTGGCCCAGCCAGTTCCATGCGCTCCAGAGGGCCACCGCGGGCGCTATGCACCGGCACGCGTGCGGCAGGGACCGTATTTCGGCCGGGCTCTTGAGCATTGTCAGAATTAGAGCAGACCGGGTCTGTTCGCAAAGGGGCCATTGGCCTCTTCGCGGCCGGGACGAAAGTCCCGAAGAGGCGTTCTTTCGAGTTTCGCGCGCAGGACCTACGGCTGCATCGGGAGATAGCCGAGGTGCTCTTCCCAGGTGAGGAGGAGCTCCCCGGGGATGATCGAATCCATCGTGGGGTCGCCCAGGTCAGCGACGGTCCGGTCGTACACGGGGGTGTCGCCCGACCAGCTGGACGGGTAATGGTTCGCGGAATGAGAACGGCGCTGGTTTTCCACGGAGATGACCCTCTCGTCTTCCCGGCGGCAGTGGAGTGACGGGAATTCACCCGCCGGGCCCGCACGGGCTGAAGCGTGTCTTCGGTCCGTACGATACCGCTGATTCGCCGGGCAAATGCCTGTTGCGGGCGCTCCGCTATTGACATTCCGTCACATGTGCTTTTCCCGCTGTCGATTTAAGGAGTTTTAAGGTTCTTTTGGATCACCGATAAGGGAGGGCCGGTGAGACTGGGCGCATGGACAAAGGGGGTGCGGCCGGAGGCGAACGGGCCGAGGAGACGACGCTGGTGCTCGACACCGTCCGACTGCGCAGCCGCCGGCGGCCCCCCGGGTCGCGGCTCCCGCGCCGGGCGCTCGCCCTCGCGGCCGCGGTGGTCGCGGCCCTCGTCCTCCTCGCCGTCGCCCTCGGCAGCGACGGTTTCCGCGCGCTCACCGACCCGGCCCGCCCGGGCACCGGCGCCCCCCGCGCCGCCGCCGGGAGCGCGGAGAGCGCCGGGTCCGCGGCCCCGGCGTCCCCGGAGCCCGATCACGCCGCCGCGCACCCGGACCGGTCCGCCGCCCCGGCGCGGTCGACCGGACCGGCGGCGCCGCCGCCCTCCGGGGGAACGCCGTCAGGTCCGGGCCCGGGCTCGGGAGCGGACACCCTCGGCCCGGGCGACGCGGGGGAACCGGTCACGCGGATGCAGCGCATGCTCCACTCGATCGGCATGTACCACGGCCACCGGTTCGGGTCCTACGACGAGGACACGGCGGCGGCGGTGCGCGCCTTCCAGCAGTGGTCCACCGTCGCGGCGGCCGTCGCCGCCGATCCCCCCGGCCGCTACGGCCCGGCCACCCGCACCGCTTTGGAGCGGGTCGCGCCCTGACGAACCTCTTGCCGCTTCGATGGAACCGATTTGTCGCTGTATCGATCTCTACCTGCGAGATCCGTTCGAGACCACGTTCGAGATCCTTCAGTCTGCACCGGAGATCCGAGTGAAACACCGTTCCGCCACGCTCTGCGCGGCCCTCGTCCTGTCCGCCGTCGCCGCGCTGTCCGGCTGCTCCAGCGATGGCGACCCCGTCTCCTTCGCCCCGAAGGAGTCCGCGGCGAAGCCGGGGGAGACCAAGGCCGCCAGCGACGTACGGATGCCGACCAACCCGCGCGAGTGGACGACGCAGCGGGAACTGCCCGACGGGACCCGCGTGGTGCGCACCGACCTGACCGGGCCGAAGTCCGGCTTCACCGGTCGGGTGTGGGCCTGGGTGCCGAAGCAGTACGGCAAGCCCGAGTACAAGGACAGCGCCTTCCCGGTGCTGATGGCGCTGCCCGGCGCGGTGGGCTACCCGACGAACTACTTCTTCTCCAAGGAGTTCCGCCTCCAGGAGCGGATAGGGGAAGCCGCCGACAAGGGCGAGAGCCTGCCCTTCATCGTGGTCATGCCGGTGCTGAACGCCAACAAGGACACCTACTACGACGGCAGCGACATACCGGGGCAGCCCAAGATGGGCACCTGGATCTCGGACGACGTCCCGGACCTGGTGCGGGAGAACTTCCGCACCTACGCCGACCCCAAGGGCTGGGGCTTCTTCGGCTCCTCCTCCGGCGGCTACGTGGGCATGAAGATGGTGCTCCAGTACCCCGAGCGGTTCAGCGTGGCGATCGCAGGCGGCCCCGACGCGGCCCCCGACTCGCCGCTGTGGAACGGCCACCCGAAGGAGAAGCAGGAGAACAGCCCGGCCTGGCTGGCCGAGCAGCTGATCAAGAAGAGCGGCGGCGCGGGCGGCCCGTCGAGCAGCCCGTCGAGCAGCGCCAAGGCGGGCTCGAAGGCCAGCCCCAAGAGCACGCCCAAGAGCAGCCCCTCGCCCTCCACGTCGACCGGCCCCACCACCGGCCACAAGGTGTCGATCTCCTTCCTCATGGGCACCAAGGAGCCCAAGGCGGAGGTCGCGGCGCTCGACAAGCTCCGCCAGGAGATCACCAAGGGCCCGATAGAGACCAAGGTGACGTCCTTCGAGGGCGGCCACGACGGCTACAAGTACACGGACACCCTCTTCGCCGGTGACCTGAAGTGGATGAGCGACCGGATGCGCGGCCCGGTCGCCGCGAAGTGACCGTGCGCAGGGGGAGGGACGTGCCGATGACGACCACGACCACGACCACGACCACGACCACGATCGCGACCACGATCGAGGCCACGTCTGTCGACCGGGGGTCCGTGAAGACCCGGCGCGCCCTGGTGGCGCTGGCGGCGACCGCACTCGTGGCGTGCGCGGGCGTCGTACCCGCGCACGCGAGCACCCCGTGGGCGCCGCGGACCCCCGCGCCGTCGACGACACCGGCGCCCGGGGCGTCCGGCGCGGCCTCCGGTGCGCCCGGCGGTGCGGCGGCGCGCAAGGAGCCCCCGGCGCAGATGTCGAAGGTGGGCGGTGAGCGGCTCGGCAGCCCCGGGGACCAGGTGGGCGCGGGCGCCCCGAACCTGCCGGCGGGGCTCTCCGCGCTGTCCTGGGTGGTGGCCGACGCGGACACCGGCCAGGTCCTCGGGGCGCGCAACGCCCACTGGCAGCTCCCCCCGGCCAGCACCTTGAAGATGCTCTTCGCCGACACGGTGCTTCCGGCGGTCCCGCACACCGGCAGCCGTACGGTGACCCCCGAGGACCTCAAGGGGATGGGCGACGGCAGCAGCGCGGTCGGCATCGTGCCCGGGGGCACCTACCAAGTGCCGGACCTGTGGCGCGGGGTGTTCCTGCGCTCGGGCAACGACGCCGTCCACGTGCTCGCGGCGATGAACGGCGGCGTCGAGAAGACCGTCGCCGACATGCAGCGGCGCGCCAAGGAACTGGGCGCCGGCGACACGACCGTGCGCAGCCCCGACGGCTACGACGCCCCGGGCCAGGTCTCCTCGGCGTACGACCTCACGCTCTTCCTGCGGCAGGGCTTGAAGGACAAGGACTTCAAGGAGTACTGCTCGACCGCCTCGGCGCAGTTCCCGGGCGGGCCCGCCGGACCCGGCAAGGACAAGCCCTTCGGGATCAGCAACACCAACCGCATGCTGTCCGGCGCCGACGGGGTGGCCCCGTACGCGGGCCTGATCGGCGGCAAGAACGGCTACACCACGAACGCGGGCAACACCCTCGCCGAAGCGGCCCAGCGCGACGGGCACACCATCGTGGTGACCGTGATGAACCCCCAGGACAACAAGCGCGACCAGGTCTACACCGAGATGCGCGCACTCCTCGACTGGGGCTTCGCGGCGGCGGGCAAGGCCACCCCGGTCGGCACCCTCGACCAGGCCGCGGCGGACGGCGGCGCGAAGGGCGGGTCGGCGGGAGCCGCCGGCTCGGCCGCCTCCGCCGCCGGATCCGACTCCGGTCCGGGCGCGCTGGGTTGGAGCGCGATCGGCGTCGGGGCGGCGGCCGTGGCGGGCGGCTCGGGCTGGTTGCTCGTGCGTCGGCGCCGCCGCGCGCAGGGCTGAGGGCGTCGGGAAGTCAAGAGGAAGAGGGCCCGTCGGAGGCGCTCCCGGAAGAGAATGGCCATAAGGCCGATATTCCGTGTGATCCGTTCCTCCGGCGGGCCGCTGGGCCTCGGGGTTTCGTACAAATGCAGAGCGCTGGTCAGCGGAAAGAGGAATTCGGGCCAGAAATCCGTCCTCCCCGATCACCAAGGGGTCGCTGTTATGGTCCTCCTTGACATTCCCGCGTCACGTACCCGAGGGCTCCTGCCGTGAAGATCATTGCCATTGCGACGCAGAAGGGGGGCGTCGGCAAGACCAGTTCCACCGTCAACATCGGTGCCGCACTGGCCTTGGCGGGGCAACGCGTGCTCGTCGTGGACCTGGACCCCCAGGCCCAGGCGGGCTCGGCGCTGGGGCTCAACCTCTCCAGCCAGGACCAGCTCGCCCGCTCGCTCGGCTGGGTGATCCAGGCCGCGCTCCAGGGCATGCGCACGGACCTGCCGGCCGTCTGGTTCGACCGCAGCGAGCTCGTCGCCGGTTTCGAGGGCGCGGGCAGCCTGCACCTGCTGGCCAGCGAGGAATCGACGATGACCGCCGCCCAGGACCTGATCCACAAGGCCGGCTACCCGGCCACTCCGGTGCTCCGGCGGATGCTGCGGGACGTGGCGGACGCCTTCGACTTCGTCGTCATCGACACCCCGCCCGCCGTCTCCTCCATGGCGGCGACCGCGCTGGCGGCGGCCGACTACGTACTGACCGTGTGCGTGCCGGAGTACCCCGCGCTCAAGGGCGCGGCGGCCACGCGGGGCACGGTGCGCTACGTCAAGGGGCGCACCGACGGGGAGTGCGACCCCGTGTACCTCGGGGCGATCGTCAACCGGTCGAACCCGCCGTCCAAGTGGCGGGCGCAGGAGGTCGACACCCGCAACGGCATGCTGGACGCCGACCTCGCGCCCTTCCCCGCCGACATACGGCTGGACAACCGGATCAGCGACTCCTTCGCCTTCGGGGTCCCGGCGGTGGTCCGCTTCGCCGGCCACGCCCCGGGCCGCATGTACGGCGAGCTGATGTGCCAGGTCCTCACCCGCATGCGTCAGCCGCGGACGGAATGGGACACCCCGGAGCGCATCAGGGCTTGAAGTCCATCGGGCGGAAGTTGAAGAGCTGGTTCCATCCGTTGTTCCACGGATAGACGATCATCTTCTCGTTGGTGCGCCCGCCCGGCACGTCGAGGACCCCGTGGTGCTCGCCGGTGGAGGAGAAATTGTCGACCACCCAGGCGCTCCAGCCGTTGCCGTGCGCTTCCTTCAAGCTCCAACGGTCGCTGGAATTCCCGCAGGTGGTGGCGACGAGACCGTACTTGTCCCCGGCCCAATAGGAATTCAGGCACTTCCCCGCCTGCGACCCGGTGGTGATCGTCAACAGGTAGCGGTTCGCCTGGTCGGTGGGGAGGAACATCATCCCGTCCGGCCGCTGGTCCCGGTAGAGCCTCGACATCGGGTCGTAGCCGTTGAAGGCGACCGCGGGGCGGTCGGCGGGCACGGGATTGCCCTGCACGTGGAGCGCGCCCTCGTGGCCCTGGGTCGGATCCACGTGGTAGGCGGGGGTGTTGACGAAATCGCAGCCCAGGCTCTTGGCCTCGGCGTAGAGGATGACGTACGCGAGGCTGCCGCCGAGGCTGGGATTGATCGGCAGCCCGATCCGGTCCATCGCCTTCTTCAAATAAGCGCAGCGCTCGGAATTCCCCGGGTTCTCCCGGGTCTGCGCCGCCGCCGGAGCGGTGCCGGCGAGGGGAACGGCGAGTGCGATCGCCGCCGCCGTCGCCAGAGACATGATGCCGTTCTTCATTGCGCCTCCGATTCGGTTGCCCACCGAAAAGGCTATGGCGCGAATTTACCTGTCCCTTAGGGCCGTTGGTCCCGGTGTGCGGCCCCCACAGGTCCCGATGTCGGAGCCGGGGGCCGCCGCAAGCGCGTCAGAGCTGGTACTGGCCGACGGTGATGAAGTACCGCAATTCCTCCGGCGTGCCGCCCAGGGCCGTCTCGGCCGCGGCGCGCAGCCCGGCGCTGATGCCCGGCCGCGCCAGGAACCGCGCGACCGCGACGCGGTCGTCCTCGGCCCGAGCGAGGCGCAGCCCGGTCTCCAGGAAGGCGGCCCGGTCGGCGGGGGTGCCGTCGAGGGCCTTGTTGGCTTCGCGCTTGACGCCCTTGCCGGTGGTGGGGTCGGCGAGGAGCTTGGCGATGGCGGCCGCGTTCTCGGTGTCGGAGCCGACCACCGCGCTCGCGGAAGCCTGCGCGGTGACCGGCGCGGCCGCGGCGAGGGACGGGGTGGCGAGCAGGAGGGCCGGAGCCAGGGCGGCGACGGACAGGGCGAGTGCGGGTCGAGTCAGTTTCATGGTTCCCCCCAAGATCTGATGCCGCCGATGACCGACGGCATAGATGATCTTGGCGAGTCGATCCACCGCGAACAATTCCGAGTTCCGGCAAGCAACCGGCCTCGAATATGGAGAGGTGTGCACGGTGTGGCGAACCGTGCTCCGGCGCTACGGAGCCGAGCGAGGCCGCATTTTCCAGCCCCGCCGGCGTTTGAGGCGCCCCCGGAGGGGAGGTCGAAGGACCGGCAGGCTAGCCCGGCAGGAGGAAGAAGCGGCCCAGGTGGTCGCGGGCGGTGTCGTCCAGGAGGGGGGCGACGTCGGCGGCCAGGACGGCGGTGGCGTAGGTGATCCGGCCGGTGTCGAGGGCCGCGTCGGCGAGGACCACCAGCGAGGTCTGCTCGTCGACCGGGGCCATGCAGAGGTGGTGGTCGCGCATGGTGATCACCGAGGCGGCCACCCAGCCGCTGTCGTAGGCGTGCGAGGCGGCCTTGGTCAGGGACATCAGGCTCGCGGCGAGGGCGGCGAGCCGCTCCGCGTCCGCCTTGTCGGTCGCCGCGTCCGTGCACAGCACGAGCCCGCCCGCGGACAGCAGCACGGCCCGCTCGACGCCGGGGGTGCCGGCGCACCGCTCGTGGATCGCGCGGGTGATGGCGGCGGCCCGTTGGTCGGCCGACCGCACGGGAGGCGACTGCATGGGGGCTGACTGCATGGGAGGTGCTCCTGGAAGGGGGGAGGGTACGGGCGGGGGTCAGCCGGCGGCGGCCAGGGCGGGGGTCGCGGGGGCGGCGAGCCTGCGTTCCAGGGCGTGTTCCACCATCCGGATCAGCAGTTCCTTCACCGCGTCGCGCCGCCGCGCGTCGGTCGGCAGCACCGGCACGTCGTCGCGGATCCGCAGCGCCCCGCGCACCTGCGCCGGGCTGAAGGGCTGGTGCCCGCCGAAGCCGTTGAGCGCCACGATGAAGGGGACGCCGTTCTCCTCGAAGTAGTCCACCGCGGGGAAGGAGTCGGCCAGTCGGCGGCTGTCGACCAGGACGATCGCCCCGATCGCGCCGGTCACCACGTCGTCCCACAGGAACCAGAACCGGTCCTGGCCGGGCGTACCGAACAGGTACAGGGCGAGCGAGTCCTCCAGGGTGACCCGGCCGAAGTCCATGGCCACCGTGGTCGTGCGCTTGTCGGGGGCTCCGCTGAGGTCGTCCACGCCCTCCGAGGCGGCCGTCAGGACGGCCTCCGTGCGCAGCGGCGCGATCTCGGAGATGCTGCCGATCAGGGTGGTCTTGCCGACGCCGAAGCCACCGGCCACGACGATCTTCGCGGACGACCGGGCGCCGGGCGGTCCCGCCGTCGCGGGCGGCTGGTGCTGCTCAGATGCTGTGTAGTCCACTGAGGACCCTTTCGATCAACGTGGTGGACGGTGCGTCACCCGTGGGCTCGGTGACGGAGACCAACCCCATGCCGGACAGGTCCGACAACAGGACGCGGGCCACCCCGATCGGCAGGTGCAGGAGGGCGGACACCTCGGCCACCGAGGTGGGCCGGACGCACAGCGCCAGGATGCGGTCGTGCTCCGGGTGCCCGGTGGCGCCCGGCCACGGGCTGGGCACGGTCTGCACCAGGGCCTCCAGCGGCAGCGCGAACAGGGTCACCGTCCGGCCCGCCGTGATGGCGTACGGGCGGGGGGCGATCGGCGCGGGCGCGGGCGCGGGCGAAGGGGGAGCGGAGGGTCTGAGGGGATCAGTCGGCGACGGCGGCATGGTCCCTCAAGGTGGAGCGGAGTTCGGGCGTCAGGACGTGGCCGACGCGGCGCACCAGGCGGGTCATCTCGTAGCCGAGGACGGCGCGGTCGGTGCCCGCGTGGGCCGCCACCGCCAGCAGCGAACCGTCCGAGACGGTGACCACGGCCAGCACGCCGTGCTGCATCTCCAGCACGGTCCGGCTCACCGGCCCCGAGCCGTGCAACCCCGACGCCGCGCCCGCCAGCGCGGCCAACCCGCTGGCGATGGGCGCGACCAGCGCCGGAGCCGGTGACCGCACGGAGGTCGACCGGGCGAGCAGCAGCCCGTCGGCCGACACCACGGCGACGTCGAAGACACCGGGCAGGTCGCTCAGGAACTTCTGGAGCACCCACCGGAACTCCCGTACCCGCTCGGTGCCCGCTGGTGCGAGCAGGTCCTCGGCGGGAGCCGCCTCGATCGCGAACGGACTCATCGGTTCTCCTCCTGCTGCTGCGGACCGGCGTCGGCGGAACGCTCCGTCCCGGCCGGACCGGCGTGGGCGATGCCCTCGTACAGCCCGCTCATCCGGCGCCGGATCTCCTCCGGGTCGGGCAGCGGACCGGTGCCCGCGCCGCCGCCGGTGGTGCCGGGGCGGACGGCCGGGGCGGGGGTGGCGGCGGGGACCGGGTTGCCGGGGGCGGTGATGCTCCCGGCGCGCGGTCGACGCCGGCGCACGGGCAGTCCCGCGCTGGTCGACTCGTGGGCCGGACCGCCCTGCGCGCCGCGTTCCAGGTACTGGGCGGGTGAGGGCGCCTGGGCCTGGGCTTGGTTCTGGCCCTGGGCCTGGTTCTGTGCCTGGTCCTGGGCCGGGTACGCGGCCGTCGGCAGCGGACCGCCCACTCCGGGACCGCCCACTCCGGGACCGCCCACCCCCGGACCGCCCAACGCGCGGAACGTCAGGGTCGGGTGGTCGCTGCCCGGGCGCCGGACGTCGGCGGCCTTCGCGGCGCGGGCTCCGGCCGGTCGGTTCGGGGCCGGGGCCGGGGCCGGGCCCGTGGGCGTGGGCGAGGTCGCGGGCACGGCCCGGCCGCGGATCACGGGCCGTGCGGCGGGTGCCTGCGCCGTGGGCGACGCCTGGGCGGGCCGCTGACCGGCGGGCGACTGCCCGGCGTGCGACCGCCCACCGGAGATCGCACCGGTGGACAACTGACCGGGGGACGACGGAGTCGTGGGCAACTGGCCGGTGGGCAACTGGCCGGTGGGCAACGGGCCCGTGGGCAACTGCCCGGGGGACGGCTGCTCCGCGCCCGGCTGGTCCTGTCGTACGAGCAGGGACTCGGGCAGCACCAGGGCGGCGACCAGCCCGGCCGGAGTGTTGGCGTACAGCCGGACGTCCACCGCGTGCTTGCGCGCCAGGGCGCCGACGACGTACAGGCCCATCGACTCGCTCAGGTTGTTCCGACGCCCGGCCTGCTGGCGCAGTACGTCGTCCGCCGTGGCCAGCTGCTCGGCGCTCATGCCGATGCCCTGGTCGCGGATCTCCAGCAGCAGTCGGCCGTCGGGCATCCGCTGGCCGCTGACCACGACCCAGGTGTCGGGGCTGGAGAAGGAGGCGGCGTTGTCCAGCAGTTCGGCGACGAGGTGCACGAGGTCGTCGGCGGCGTAGCCGACCACGCCGAGTGGCGGGACCGCCCGGTAGGTCACCCGCTGGTACTCCTCGATCTCCGAGGCCGCGGTCCGTACGACGGCCAGCAGTTCGGTCGTCTCGCGCCGCTCGGCGGTGATCTCCGCGCCCGCGAGCACCAGCAGGTTCTCGCTGTTGCGGCGGATCTGGGTCGCCAGGTGGTCCAGGTGGAACAGGCGGGCCAGCCCGTCGGGGGAGTGCTCGGCGCCCTCCAGCTCGGTGATGACGGCCAGTTGCCGCTGCACCAGGCCCTGGTTGCGCCGGGAGAGGTTCTGGAAGAGCTGGTTGACCTCCTCGCGCATCGCGGCCTGCTGCCGGGCGAGGCCGACCGCTTCGAGGTAGACGCGGTCGAAGGCGCGGCCGACGTCACCGATCTCGTCACGGGTCCGCGGCGCCAGCACCTTGCCCTCCAGGGCGGCCGGCAGCGGGCTCCCCGCGTTCAGGTGGCGGGTCACCTCCGGCAGGTGCTCGTCGGCCACCGAGACCGCGGACCGGCGCAGCCAGCCCAGACCGCGCACCAGGTGCCGGGAGGTGGCGAGCACCAGCAGGGTCGCCAGCAGCAGGACCACCACGGCGATCACGAGGTCGGTCACGACCTGGTCGTGCGCGGTCTCCTTCTGCGCCGCCGCCTCCGCCAGGACCCGCTGCTCGACCTTCTCCTGGAGCTGCGTCAGCTCGCCGTCGGCCCGGGTCAGGTCCTCGTACCAGGTCTTGGGCAGGCCCACCTTGGCGACGGTCAGCTGACCGGTCGCGGCGCTGACGCTGAGCTTCTGGAGGGAGGCCGACAGCGCGAGGGCCCGGTCGGAGCCGAGGATCCGCTGGAATTCGGCGGCCTCCGCGGGCTGCGCGTAGAGACCGAACTCCATGGCGGTGATGTCGCGCACGAGCTGCGCGGAGACGATGTTGCCCAGCTGACCGGTGGTGAGCACCCCTGTGGTGGTGGCGCTGGAGAGCACCGAACGCTGGCTGGTGACCATCGCCTTGTTCAGGGCGATCGTGTAGAGGGTCCAGCCCGCGCCGCGGGCCTGTTCGCCGATCCCGCCGACCTGGTTGTAGAGACTGGCGATCGAGACGATGACCCCGCCGTAACCGTGCTCGACCTGGGCGGGGTCGGCGCTGCCCGAATCCGAGAGCTTGCGCAGGTCGACGAGGGAG
Organism: Streptomyces sp. NPDC059917; assembly: GCF_042730635.1. Classification (NCBI taxonomy): domain Bacteria; kingdom Bacillati; phylum Actinomycetota; class Actinomycetes; order Kitasatosporales; family Streptomycetaceae; genus Streptomyces; species Streptomyces sp. NPDC059917. The sequence goes on along the minus strand of NZ_JBHWLC010000106.1, from coordinate 6,626 downwards.
TCCACGCCCGCGGTGGTCACCTTGCGCTGGCGTTCCATGCCGGTGTGTCCGGGGAGTCGGCCGATTTCCTGGAGGAACCGGTGCGCCTGGGCGTCGGTTTCCGCGCGTCCCTTTTCGTCCCCGGCCTTCTTCCCGCCTTCGCGGGTGGATGCCTGCGGGTCGACGGCCAGGTCCCGTTCCCGGGCCAGCGCGGCGATCAGCTTGGTGCCGGTGCGGCTGGTCTTCGCGATCTGCTCCGTGCCCGCGTACGTGTCGGCGACGTCGAGCGCGTCCTTGATGCGCAGCCCGGCGAAGCCCATGGCCGCCAGCAGCGGGACGAGTACGACGATCAGCATGCGGGTCGGGACGCGGAGGTCGGCGAGCACGCGCCTCTGCCAGGGCAGCGGCGGCCGGGTGCCTGCTGGGATCACGGGAGACCTGTTTCCGGAGTTCGGGATGCGGAGTTCGAGGGTCGGGGTGCGCCGCATGCGCGTCGTGTTGAGGCTTGCGCATGCAACGGCACAGGACACCTGCCTTTGGCCCCTTTACCGAAGGACCAAAGTCCCCAATATGAAGAAGGTTGGAACCGATCTCCATTTCGGGTGATTCGCCGATCATCGTCAATTCATCCCGGCGAAAGCAATCTGACGATGCTTAAGTCAATTTAAGAATTCGTTACGTCGATCCTAAGTCGTAACAGGTGACAATGTGATCATGAACTCGACGGCGGAACTTCACGGAGCACCGGTGGACGCAATGCAGCAGGAGAATCGGCGCACCGTTCTCGTCGCGGACCCCGAACCCGCCTTCCGTGCCGGGCTGCGCCGCGTCCTGGAGGAGGAACTGGGCCGCTACGACGTGGTCGCCGAAGCGGGCACCCCGGCCGAGGTGACGCGGCTGCTGCGCAGCACGGAACCCGAACTCGTGGTCATGGACCTCGCCCTGGCCCGCTCCCTGGGCCTGCGCGCGGACCGGCTCGGCGGACTCCTGCCGCGCCCGCCCAAGGTCGTCCTGCTCACCGGGGGCGGCGGCCACGAGGGGCTCGACGAAGCGCTGGACGCGGGCGCCCGCGGCTTCGTCACGCGCGACCTGGACGCCGGACTGCTGGGCGCGGTGCTGTGTCACGTCCTCGCCGACGGCTGCGCCATCGCCCCCGAGGTGTTCGGCGGGCTCATGCACCGACCGTCCGCCTGCCAGGCCCAGTTCGCCCGCGCCCACCACCGGGTCCGGCTGCTCAACGACAGCGAGCGGCACGTACTGCGGCTGCTGGGGCACGGATTCGAGAACGCGCAGATCGCCGAGGAACTCCACCTCTCCCGGGCCAGCGTGAAGACGTACGTCTCCCGGCTGCTCGGCAAACTGCACCTGGACAACCGGACGCAGGCCGCCCTGGTCGCCAACGAGACCGGGTTGGCGGGGCGGGCCGAGCCCGTGAGTATCCTGTCCTAACAGCATGTATCCATATATGTAGGGACAAAGGGCGGTGGTGGGCGATGGCCGACCGGTCCGAGGAATCCGCGACGATGGTCCTGGACGTCGGCGGGCTCGCCAGCCGTCGACGGCGCTCCCGGGCGGCCCGCTGGCGCGCCCCGCTCTGCGCGGCCGGCGCCCTGGTGGTGCTCGGCGGCGGTGCGCTCTTCCTGGCGAGCGGGGGCGGCGGGCTGACGGCCTCGGCGGACCGGGGCGCGGGCGCCCCCGATGGACCCCTGCGCCAGGACCTGGGCCCCGCCGCCGCGACGGGTTCGACCGGCGGCCGGAGCCCGGATTCCGCCTCCCACGGCGCCGGTTCACCCTCGACGGGACCCGACGGCAGCCCGGTCCCGCAGGGCAGCGCCGGAGCGGCGGGCGCGTCCGGCGCCTCCGGTTCCGCGTCGCCGCAGGGCCCCGGCCAGGACGGCCACCGCCCGGGCGTCGACCCGGACCCGCACTCCCCGAACCCGCCCGCACCGCCCGTACCGCCGCCCCCGTCACCTTCCGACGACAGCCTGCGCCCGGGTGACAGCGGGTCCGATGTGCGCAAGCTCCAGCAGCGGCTGTACGGCCAGGGGTTCACGTACGTCGGCGTCAACGGCGTGTACGACGACCAGACCCGGCGCGGTGTCGCACAGCTCCAGAGCGACCGCGGGCTGACGGGCGACCCGTCGGGCGTCTACGGGCCGCACACCAGGGCGGCGTTCGGCCTGGGCTGACGGCCGCCGCCCCGCACGCCACCCGCCCCGCACGCCACCCGCCCCCGCGCCGCACGCCACCCGCCCCGCGCCGTCACCCGTCCCCGCGCCGTCACTCGCCCAGCAGGTCCAGCTCGTGCGCGAGGACCGCGGCCTGGGTGCGGTTGTCGAGCTCCAACTTCTGCAGCAGGCGGGAGACGCGCGCCTTGATGCTGGAGACGGACAGGAAGAGCCGGTCCGCGATCTGGGCGTTGCTCAGGCCCGCCCCGACGAGCGTGAGGACGTGCTGCTCGGCGTCGTTCAGCCGGCCCAGCAGTTCCGCACGGCGCTGCGCGGGCACGGCCGCGCCGGTGCTCCGCGTCGCCTTCGTCATCAAGTAGCCGAGCAGGTCGGGCGAGACGAGCGTGCCGCCGTGCATGACCGAGTCCATGGCGCGGTGCAGCTCGCCGCGGCAGATGTTCTTGGTCACGAAGGCGCTCGCGCCCGCCTCCAACGCCTCCAGCGCCCGGTCGTCCACGCCGAAGGTGGTCATGACGATGACCCGTGGCGGGTGCTGCGCGCGCATCAGCCGCCGGGTCGCCTCCACCCCGTCGACCCGTGGCATCCGCAGGTCCACCAGGGCCAGGGCGACCTCGTGTTCGCGGGCCCGGGCGACCGCCTCCATGCCGTCCTCGGCCTCGGCCACGACCGTGTATCCCGGCAGGGAGTCGACGATGCAGGTGAGTCCCGACCGGGTGATCGGCTGATCGTCGACGATGAGGACGCCTACGTCTGGACCCATGGGAGCCGTTCCTTCTGTTGAGCGGATGTGCGGACATTCCGACCAACTGTTATCAGGCCGGGGCGTATTCGGCGAGAGCAGTCAGCAAGATCATGTGACCTCCATCACGCTTTAGGTCCACTTAAGGAACTTAAGGACTGAAAGTCGTAAATGTCTGAAACATCAGCTTTTGACGTCAAGATCGCGTGTGATGGATGGTCGATCCGTCCCCCTCCCATGCCGCCCGTTCGAACGGGAGTTCCTTCATGCGCGCCTCCACCGCCCTCGCCACCGCCGTCGCCGCGGTCGCCACCGGCACCCTCGTCCTCCTCCCCGCCGCCACGGCCACCGCGGCCGTCGCGGCCCCACCGGTCTGTGCGCAGGGCGCCGCCGGACCGCTCGGAGTGGCGGGCACCTTCGCGGAGTTCGTCGAGGGCGACGCCGTCCGCTACGCCGACTCCGAGGGAGCCGTGGCCGTCGGCGGCAACGCCGCCTTCGGCGACGCCGCGACCGGCCAGGGCTTCTCGGTGGGCGCCAAGCTCACCGCCGCCGACCTGGCGGCCCTGCCCGGCGGCAAGTCCCTCGTCGTCGGCGGCGAACTGACGGCCAACCAGGTCGTCATCGGCAAGGGCGCGGGCGTCTACGGCTCGCTCAAGGACGCCAGCCGGCCCGGCGGCTTCGCCATCGACGGCAAGCACGCCAAGGGCTCCTCGCCCGTGGACTTCGGCAAGGCCTTCGCCCAACTGCGCGCGGGCTCGACCTCCTGGGCGGCGTTGAAGGTGACAGGGTCGGTGACCCGGCCCGAGGGCTCCAAGTCCCTGCTGCTGACCGGCGGGGACGCGAAGCTGAACGTCTTCACCGTGGACGCCGCCGAGCTCCAGAAGGCCGACCGGATCGCCCTGAAGGTCCCCGCCGGATCGAGCACGATCGTCAACGTGCTCGGCGCCGGCTACGACATGTCCGCGGGCTCCCTGCACGGGGTCGAGCTGTGGGACCCGCAGGCCGGGAAGTTCGTCACGGACGACTACGCCGCCGGCTCCCAGCAGTTCAAGGACATCCGCTCCCGCCTGCTGTGGAACTTCCCGCAGGCCACCTCGGTGAAGAAGAACCACACCTCCTGGCCCGGCACCATCCTGGCCCCGAACGCCGCCGTCCAGCTCGGCTCCAAGGGCTCCGGGGGCGCCGGACAGACGGGCCCGGGCCACGTCAACGGCTCGGTCATCGCCAAGCGGCTCACCTCCGTCCCCGGCGCCGAGACCCACCAGATGACCTTCCGCGGCTGCCTGCCCGGCACGGGCGGCGGCGGCAGCGGCCAGCCGATCCCGCCCGCCCCGAAGCCGAGCCCGACCAGCACCACCCTGCCGCCCGCCCCCAAGCCCACCCCCTCCAAGCCCGCCACCCCGAAGCCGGGCGCGGAGCCCTCGGGCTCGACGCCCTCCGGCTCCGCCCCGCCGTCGGCCCAGCCGTCCGCCAAGCCCGACGGCTCGCTCGCCACCACCGGCGGCGGGGTCGACTCCACGATCGTGCTCGGCGCGGTCGGCGCCCTCCTCGTCGGCGGCGCCTGCCTGACCACGGCCGCCCTGCGCCGCCGCGCGGGCCGCCGCTGACCCGGCAGGCCCCGAACCACCCCCCCACCCCGGGTGCCCGCCCCCACGCACGGGCACCCGGGCCCGTACCCCCACGCGGGCCACACCCCACCCCCCACATCCGAAAGCGAATCCGTCCATGCGCAAGCGCACCCTGATAGGCCTGGCCACCGGCGTTGCCGCCGCGGGACTCCTCGTCCCCGTGACCGTCTACGCCACCGACGCCTTCACCAACACCGCGTCCTCCGCCCAGGCGGTCAAGGTCGGTTACGAACCCACCAGCAACGCCTGGTGGCTCAGCGGCCACGTCACGATCCCCGTCACCGGGCCCGGCTGGACGCTGGAGTTCGAGGCCCCCGAGGGCCTGGCCCCGCAGGTCTACAACGGCAAGACCACCGTGACCGGCACCCACGTCAAGGTCGTCGCCGACGCCTATCAGGGCGGCGAGTTCACCTTCGGCGTCGACCTGGCCAACAAGCACACCTCCTACGAGTTGAAGGACTTCAAGCTCAACGGCGAGCGCATCGACGTACAGGGCGGCTCCTGGAAGCTGGGCGACGGCGGCTCCAAGCCGCCGGTCCCGCCCACCCCGACCCCGCCCACCCCCGGCCCCACCGACCCGACGAAGCCGCCGGTGCCTCCGACGCCGCCCACCCCGGACCCGGGCGGCGCCCTGTTGCCCGGCGAGAGCTCGGTCTCGGACAAGGCGCTCAAGCTGAGCGCCGAGTTCAAGGACTGGGGCACCTCCGGCCAGCTCGACTTCACGATCACCAACACCGGGACCAAGGACATCGCCTCCTGGTCCGCCCTCTACGGCCTGGAGGCGTGGCTGCTGCCGGGCGACTCGTGGGGCGACGGGAACGTCGCCGTCCAGAAGGAGCTGAAGCGGCTCCAGATCACCGGCAAGGGCGCCCTGAAGGCGGGCGCCTCGGCGAAGGTCTCCGTGGCCACCAGCCAGCCCGGCCCCGACGGCCGCCCCCCGGTCGACGCGGGCAAGCCCGCCGCCGCCTGGCGCGGCGCGAGCCCCTTCATCGACGCCGCCGCCTACCCGGTGCCCGACCTCGCGCGGATCTCCAAGGACACCGGCGTCAAGCAGTTCGTCCTCGGCTTCATCGTGGGCGACAGCCAGGGCAAGGGGCTGCCGCGCTGGGGCAGCGACGCGATCACCCCGAGCCAGCACCTGGCCAAGTCGATCGCCGAGCTGCGCGCCGCGGGCGGCGACGTGGCGATCTCCTTCGGCGGCGAGAACGGCCACGAGCTGGCGGTGGACCACAAGTCCGCCCAGGAGCTGGCCAAGACCTACCAGGGCGTCATCGACCGCTACCGCATCAACAAGATCGACTTCGACGTCGAGGGTTCGATCCAGACCAACGCGGCCGCCAACAAGCGGCGCGCCGAGGCGCTGAAGATCCTCCAGGACAACGCCCGCAAGAAGGGCGCCCCGCTGCACGTGTCGCTGACGCTGCCGAGCCTGGCGACCGGACTGGTCCAGGACGGCAAGAACGTCCTGAAGTCCTTCACGGACGCCGGTGCGCAGCCCGACGTGGTCAACGTCATGGCCATGATGATGGGTCAGTCCGTGCCGGACATGGGCAAGTACGGCGACGCCGTCATCACGGCGGGCGAGGGCCTGCACAAGCAGCTCAAGGAGTTCTTCCCGAACAAGTCCGAGGCCGAGCTGTGGCGGATGGTCGGCATCACGCCGAACATCGGCAAGAACAACGGCGACGGAGGCCAGGGCGTCGGCGACAAGGGCGTCGTCACGGTCGCCGACATGAACAAGATCCAGAAGTTCGCCGCCGAGAAGAACATCGGCATGCTCTCGATGTGGTCCGTCGGCCGCGACCAGCAGTGCGCGAACGGCGCCGTCCAGTTCGACAGCGGGTGCAGCGGGGCCAAGCAGCAGAAGTTCGACTTCTCCAAGGCCGTCTCCCAGTACAAGAAGGAGTGGCAGATCGGCAAGTGAGCGCCCACCGCGGCTGACCGGGGGCCCGGGCGGGGTGGCGGTGGGCGCAGTCAACCTTCGCCGCCCGCCGTCCACCCGCGCCGACAGCCCGGGCGGTCGGCATCTTCCTAGGGTCGAACCGGGCCGGGTGCCGGCCCGCGGCCCGCGGGGCGGTACTCCCACCGCCC